>SLIL01000168.1 GCA_007135645.1 Bacteroidales bacterium | reverse complement strand
CTCCGTTGGGGCATGCATAAAGCCCGTTGAGGAGGTTTTTTGTTATTGCAGGATCGATAACCTCGCCGGGTATCTCTGTTGGGACGGCAGTGATCAGCAGGTCGGGCTCCATGTTTTTTAATTCGTTTTTGATCTTGAGGGTGAGCTCCTGAACCAGCTTTTCAAAAGCTTCTTCATGTTCTTTATGGGTTATTACAATGGCTGAAGCTTCACGTGGTATGGCATTGCGAAGGCTTCCCCCGTCAATGGAGTGAACCTGGAGCTGATATTCCCGGTGTGCTTCCCAAAGGATGCGGGTCAGAATTTTATTGGCGTTTCCTCGCCCAAGGATGATGTCCAGGCCCGAGTGGCCCCCTTTCAGGCCTTTCACTTCCAGCTTCCAGGCCTGCACTGCACCTACCACATTGTTGGTATTGTATCTGAAGGTGGCGGTCGTATCTATTCCTCCGGCACATCCGATATACAGTTCGCCTTCATCTTCAGAGTCGAGGTTGAGCATAATGTCTCCTTTTAAGAAACCCTCTTTCAGGGCAAAAGCACCCGTCATCCCGGTCTCCTCATCAACGGTAAAAAGTGCTTCCACAGGGCCATGCTCCAGGGTGTTATCAGCAAGTACAGCCATGGCTGCAGCAACACCGATGCCATTGTCAGCTCCAAGGGTGGTGCCACGTGCTTTTACCCAGCCCTGATCAACATATACCTGAATGGGATCGTTCTCAAAGTCGTGCCGGGTATCATTATTTTTCTGGGGGACCATGTCCACATGGCCTTGCAGGATAATGGTTTTGCGGTTTTCATATCCCGGGGTAGCCGGTTTGCGGATCACGATGTTTCCAACCTGGTCCACTTCAGTCTCCAGCCCAAGACCCTCTCCAAAGTTTTTTACATACTCCACGATCTTTTCCTCTTTTTTGGAGGGATGAGGGATGTTGCAGATCTCTTCAAAATATTTCCACAAGGATTGTGGTGCCAGTTCTGATAGTTTTCTTTCCATAATTTGTGTTGTTTTGCGTATTGTGTTTATAAATGGGTTGCTCAGTGTAAATCCCTCATTCTGCTGTTTCCCGAGAATACAAACCTACTTATTTTTTTGCCAATCCCGGGGGTAAAATCCCATAAAAAAGGCTAAGAACAGATTAAATGGTTCTCTTCTTTTCATTACCAGATATGAATGATCTTTTTTGTTTCAAAAAACGGCTCTTCAAAAAAATTGCTGATGTTATACATCCTTTTTTCTTTTTTGATTTGCTGCAGTTCATCCGCAAAGTCTCCTCCTTTCAGATAGAGTATTCCATTGGGAATGGCATTGATATGTTTGCCGGAAATTTTGCCCTTTGTCCAGTTGATAAATGCCGGCAATGAAGTAACTGCCCTGCTCACGATAAAGTCGAATTGTCCGTTGATCTTTTCCACTCTTTCACGCACGGGTATCACATTTTTAAGATCCAGCTCGCTGGCCACTTCTGATACCACCCTGATCTTTTTCTCTATGGAATCAACCAGGGTAAATCGGCACTGAGGAAAAAGTATGGCGAGAGGAATTCCCGGAAAGCCTCCCCCGGTGCCCACATCCATAATTGTTGTGCCCGGTTCAAAGGCAATGATCTTTGCAATGGAGAGCGAGTGCAGAACATGATGAATGACAAAATTGTCCATGTCCCGGCGCGATATAACATTGATCCTGGCATTCCATTCCTGGTATAGTGGCAATAACTGCTCAAGCCTGGCGGTCTGTTCTTTGTCAATGCCCGGAAAATACTTTTTAATGGCTTCCATCGTTTTGGAAAAAAGGATTATTTCATGCAAAAATATGGAAAGATTGCGGGTAGATGGTATTTTTGCAAAAATTAAAGTTGATTACACACTGTCATTCTTTTGCGCTTTTTATTGATTTAGAGGGATGGTAAAACTATTACAACACTACATATGAAGTTATTTTCCGGAACATTCAGGTTTGGTTTTATGGCTGGGATAGCATTGTTATTGCTTTCGTCAAAAGTATATACCCAGGGAGGATTAAGCCTGAGCGAGTATATCGAGACCTACAAGGATATTGCCATGGAAGAAATGCGTTTGCATGGTATTCCTGCCAGTATCAAGCTTGCCCAGGGCATTCTTGAGTCGGGTTTTGGCAACAGCGACCTGGCTGTAATAGCCAATAACCATTTTGGTATTAAATGTCATGGTTGGCAAGGGCGGACTTTTTACAAAGATGATGATGAAGTAAACGAATGCTTCAGAGCCTACGATGATCCTTTGCAATCCTTTCGCGATCATTCTGAGTTTCTTACAGGACGGCCCCGGTATGCCGCATTGTTTGACCTGGAAATAACCGATTACAAAGGCTGGGCCAGAGGGTTGAGGCAGGCTGGTTATGCCACCAATCCCAGGTATCCTGAACTGCTTATCGGGGTTATTGAACGTAATAACCTTTACCGCTTTGATCGTAAAGTAATTGAAGGGGCTCCCGTAGCAACACGGGAACGAAAAACGGATCGTCGTCCTGCTGCTACCCCCAGGCAGCAAACAAGACAGCCTGCCAAAGATTCAGACTTTCCCACGGTAGGTGTTGGCAGGGAAATAAGAGAAAACAACAGGATACGGTATGTGCAGGCCCGCAGTGGTGATACCCCGGAGTCCATTGCCGACGAACTGGGGTTATGGAGCTGGGAGATATACCGCTACAATGAACTGGATCGCGGGCAATCCCTGCGGCCCGGGCAGATTGTTTACCTTCAGCCCAAAAGAAGGAATGCACAGCAAAACTGGCATGTGGTGCAGGAAGGCGAAACCATGTATGATATTTCACAGAAATACGGGGTGCGGATCCGGTTGCTTTACCGCCGAAACAACATGGAGGAAGGAACACAACCTCAGCCAGGGCAACGATTGCAGCTGCGTGCAAGGGTGCGCTAGCTTCAAAGCAATAAAAAAAGGGGATAGACCCCTTTAAAGTATGCTTTTCATTTCAACTCGCTGTTAATTATCAAGGATCACCACAGTGAATCCTGACGTGCGTTTCCGCTTCCTGGTATCCCAGCTCTAATGCTCTGCGCAGATCGTTGCAGCCTGCCCGATGCTGCCTGTTTTTGATCCTGGCCTGGCCACGGTTAAAAAATGCCTCTGCATAGTCGGGTCTCAGAAGTATGGCGCGGTTGTAATCGGCGATCTCGCTGGCGGCACTGAAGCGCAGGCGGTATTTGGTGTAGGCCCTCCAGAAAAACACCTCGGCATCGTTGGGGTAAATCCGGATTGCACGGTCAAAATCGGTTTTGGCTCCATCATAATCACCCGACTGAAATTTGGCGTACCCACGACCAAAATGTGCCTGATACAACATTTCATAGTCGGGTTGTAAACGGATAATGCTCGAAAAATCATCGATGGCACCCCTGTAATCTCCCAGTTCCATTTTTGCAGTTGCCATACGGGCAAAGTCCCTTACAGTCTGGCTTTTAGTATTCCCTGTTCCTAAGGCAAAAACAACAAGAATAATTAAAATGTACTTCATTTTCCAATGGTTTAATGTTAGCGTATTTGGTGATACGTAAAAATCATGCCAAGGTAACGCTAAATCAGGAAATAATTGTAGTGGTTTTCCCGGGTTTTGAATGGGTGATTCATGCTAATTTTTACTTGGAAAAACACTATTTTTGTAGCATAAACCATTTAATTGCGACAAAATGAGGATATATACAGGGGTTTCATTGATCGTTCTTCTGATCATCAATCAGGGTTTTTCTCAATCCATAGAGCAAATCAAAGCCGACCGCCAGAATTACATCTGGGGTGAAGGCTCGGGCATGACACTGCAGAGTGCCGACCAGGATGCCCTGGCAATGATCATCAGCCAGATATCGGTGCAGGTGGAAAGCAGCTACTCCCTCCTGCAGGAAGAGGTGGTGCAGGGTGGGCGAAGCACTTTTCGCGATGTATTGCAGGGGGTAGTGAATACCTACTCCAGTGCTGCTTTGCACAACACCGAGCGCATCGTTATTTCCAACGAGCCCGATGCAAAGGTATTCCGCTACATACGCCGGGCCGATGTGCAGAAGATTTTTGAACAAAGGGAGAAAAAGATACAGGATTTCCTGCGCAGCGGGCTTGCTGCGGAGCAAAATATTCAGCCATCCTTTGCCCTGAGGTACTATTACTGGGCCCTTACCCTGCTGCGCAGCCACCCCGAAAACGGAAGCCTTGCCTGGACCGACGGGCAGGGAAATACGGAATTGCTCAATGTGAAACTTCACAGGCTCATCAATGGGGTTTTTTCCAACATGAGTTTCACCGTTAGTGACATTCAACAGGAAGACAACCTGGCCACCTTCCTGCTGGATATCCGCTTCCGGGGTAAACCCGCAAAGATCTTCGATTACAGCTATTTTACCGGGCGCGACTGGACCAACCTGTACAGTGCGCGCGACGGGCTGGGCATCGCACAGTTCAGCGGCTCCAACACCCCGGAGATTTTGCAGATCAGGGCCGAGTATGCGTTTACCGAGGAGGCCCACATAGACCGTGAGCTGTATGATGTGATGCAACAGTTGCAGGTTGTTCCCTTCCGCACCAGCTATTATAGCGTGCCCGTGAGGCCGGTCTCCGCATTGCAATCGCAAAGTGCTGCTGTTGCGCCCGTTCAGCCTACTGCGTCCATTTCCATGGTTGAAGAAACGGGGATTTACCGGCAACGGATAGAAACCCTTATGCAGGCTATCCGCACTCAAAACCACGCCAGCGCCAACCATCTTTTTACCCCCGAAGGGCTGGAAATGTACCGCGAATTGCTGCAATACGGTAGGGCAAGGATCGTGGGCGAGCCTGAACTTCTATTTCATACGTTTGAAGATGGCGTGGTAGCCAGGGCCATCCCCATGAGTTTCTCTTTCCGCAACAATACACGCACTTTCCTGGAAGACCTGGTGATACGTTTTGACAAAGACGCCCGCATATCATCCCTTGCCTTTGGGCTGGGGCAGGAGGCCGTGAGGGATATAGCCGACAATGAAAAATGGGGCGACCATGTAAAAATGGTGCTTATCAACTTCCTGGAAAACTACAAAACCGCCTATGCCCTCAAGCGGCTCGACTATATAGAAAGCATCTTTCATGATGAGGCCCTTATCATTACAGGCACTGTTTTGCAGGCCAACACCTCCATTGAGGTGCGCCATGCCAATCATCCCGTTGTGCGCTACAATCATTTCACCAAAGAAGAGTTCATCCGCCACCTTCGCCGCTCCTTCAACAGCAATGAGTTTATAAATATCCGCTTTGAAGACAACACCGTGGCCAAGGCCGGGGTAGGGGGCGAGATCTATGGCATCAACATCAGGCAGGACTATTTCTCCTCCAACTACGGCGATAGCGGTTACCTCTTCCTCATGGTAGATGTAAACGAACCCGACCGGCCCATCATCCACGTGCGCACCTGGCAGCCCGGCAATGTGGATGCCGAAGAGCTCATCAGGCTTACTTCGTTTTAGGAGAACAACCCCCGTCGTCCGGCGGCTTCAAGTCCGCCTGACGACTTTTGGAAATAGAGAATATTATCTTTTTACTACCTTTGTATGTAAACAAAAATCAGGATTACTATGGCTGACCAGGGTTTAATGAATAAAACTATTGTCCGCAAAGGAAATATCAAAAACCAGGGCAATGATTTCCTTTTTTGGCAGTCGCAACCCTACGAAAAAAGACTTGCTACGATTGAGCAGATAAGAAACGAGTACAATTCATGGAAATATGCTGATAAACAAGGATTTCAGAGAGTTTTTAGAGTTGTTAAACGCTAACAACGTTAAATATCTCATTGTTGGGGTTATTTACTTTCCGACGCATCTTACTGTAGCCTGACCCCACCATATATCCTTTAAGATCCCTTTCATGTTAATTCGCGTAATTAGCGGACCCTTATCCTAAAAAAACCTATATTTGTAAACGTTAAAATTCACTAAAGGGAATACGCATGACCATCCAATACCTTTTCGCCTCTTTACTGCTGGCACTGAGCCTTACCATTCAGTCACAGAACATCGCAGTACAATCCTTTCAGCCCCTGCCCAACGACCTGGATGCCCGGGTGCACCACCCCCGCCGCGACCAGAACGGACAGATAGCCGCCATCATCAAGATCGTTACCACGCAGACCGGCTTCGACTGGGAGCCCGACATGAGCGGCATCGTGGCCGTGGAGCGCAAAACCGGCGAGTACTGGCTCTGGGTGCCAAGAGGTGCAAGGCGTCTCACCATCAAGCATGACCAGTTGGGCATCCTGCGCAACTACGAATACCCCATACCCATAGAGGGTGCCAGTGTATATGAAATGGTGCTGGCCACCGGCGAGGTGAGAATACTAAATAATTACAGAAATTTTGAAGCAACAGAGTTAAATGAGTCTTTAAACAAGGGGAAGGAGGTTACTATCACTAGTGCACCCTCAGGCGCTGAGCTGAGAATTAATAATAATCTAATGGGAAATACACCTTGGACAGGAATGTTGGAATATGGAAGTTATAATCTTCGTTTGCAACATAACTTTGAAGAGGTTATCGAAACTATTGCAGTTATTCAAGGAGGTAAGAATAGATGGG
>SLIL01000031.1 GCA_007135645.1 Bacteroidales bacterium | reverse complement strand
GTGGGTTATCAAAGGTGATAAAGATACTGTCGGAGGCATTCCAGAGAAAGGGGGCACCGGCACTTTCATCCCAAAGCAGTTCAAAGTGGGGATTATCCAGGTAGTTTGCCACGATTTGATGGTACATAAGGTTTACCCCTTGAAGACCAACACCAGGTTGAAAAAGGCCATTGTTGACAGGGAGTACACTTCTCCAGCCCCTTCCGTAAAATGCTACGCCCAGCACCAGCTTTTCAGCAGGTACCCCGGCCTCCATAAAGATCTGAACGCTGTTGTGCCCTGAAGATGCGGCAGGAGATGATGCAGAAGGGAACAAATTGGTATGATGCCCGGTAGTTGTGGCCCATTCACCGGTAAAATCATAGGTCATCAGGTTCACAAAATCAAGGTATCCGGCAACTTTGTCCATTTCGGTATGTTGTAAATACCCTTCAAAGGCTCCGGCAGCAATGGTTAGTTCATAATATTTCCCGGTAATTTCAGACAGAGAATCCAGGGCCAGGCGGCATTCACGAAGCAGTGCGGTAAAATTTTCCTTATCCTCCGGCCGATGGGTATTTCCATAACCGGGCAAGCCGGGATATTCCCAGTCAAGGTCGATTCCGTCAAGCTCATTATCCCGGATGTAGTCTATCGCACTGTCAATAAAAACCTTTCTGCTTTCGGGAGTAAGGGCCATATCAGAAAAATTTCCCGACCAGGTCCACCCACCCACGGCAACCAGCAGGCGCAAATGAGGGTATTGCTGACGTATGCTGCGTAGCACAGCATAATTGGCTTCATCCGTTAGGTATCCGCTTACAAGCCGCCCATCCTCAATATTGGCAAAAGCAAAGATAACATGGGTAAGCAGGTCAGCCCTGATCTCGTCCTGCTCCATAACCCGTTGTCCCGGAAACACATATGCTGCAATAACCCTTTCATGGTCTATGGTTTTTTCTCTTTCACCGTTTTGTGAACAAGAAAAAAGAATCATTGCAAAAAAGATTCCTGTAAAAAGTAAGATGCGATTGTTCATATTGATCAGATTTAAAGTTTGCGAAAGATAGTGAAAAAATGCTCCCGGTAAGTAACCCCAATGGGTATCTTTTGCCCGGCAATGGTTATCTCATGACGATCAACAGCTTCAATATGTTTACGGGCAACGATCCAGGATTTGTGAACACGTATAAAATGGTCGGGATGCAGCATCTCCAGGGCATCCTTCATACTGAGCAGCGACATGATCTTTTTTTCACGGGTATGGAAGCACATGTAGTTGCCGGCTGCTTCAACAAATAGTATTTCATCGGGATAAAGCCTTACCTGCTGATGTCCGCTTTTGATAAAAAAGGGTTCCTGAGTCATCGACAGCTTTTCAGGCAAAGGCTCAGCCGTTCCATACTCTTTCTGTCCCTTGCGGGCAGAGGCCTTATTTACCGCTTTCAGAAACCGCTCGTACTTAACCGGTTTTACCAGGTAATCCACCGCATCAAATTCATAGCTTTCCACCGCGAACTCAGGATAAGCAGTAGTAAAAATCACCATGGGAGGATTGTTGAGCGATTTTACCAGTTGCATGCCCGACAATTCGGGCATATTGATGTCCAGAAAAATCAGTTCAACCTGCCCTTTATTGATAAAATCCAGGGCTTTGAACGGATTGGAGAAACTCTGAAGATGCTCAAGAAAGGGCGTTCTCCTGATGTAATCTTCCATCAGTTCCAGGGCAAAAGGTTCATCGTCAATGGCTACACACTTCATACACTTTTTAGTTAAGGGTTAGCAGAAGTTTCACAACAAACTGTTTCCCGTCATTATTGATTTCCAGCTTGTGCTTACCAGGATAAAGTATGGCAAGCCGTTTCCGGGCATTTTCAATTCCTACACCAGAGGCCCCTTCCCTGCCCTTCAGACCAGGAAAAACCGTGTTGCGAGCCATAAACTCAAGCTGGTGATCATGAAACAGCAACGAGAGAAAGATCTCTGACTTTTGCTCAAGCTTTACGCCGTATTTAAAGGCATTTTCAATAAACGGGATGAGAATGAGCGGTGCAATGCGGTAACCTGCATAGTTGCCATTTACCGAAAAAGAGATCTGAACAGGCAAATCGGATGAGAGCCTCATCCTCTGAAGGTTGATATAATTGCGTATAAAATCCGTTTCCCGCTCCACATCTACCTTTTCGGCGTTGCTGTCGTAGATCATGTAGCGCAGCAAAACAGACAGTTTTTCAATGATATCGGCTGTTTGATCGTCGCCCTTTTTGCTGGCACTGCTGTAGGCCATATTGAGAACATTGAACAAAAAATGGGGGTTCAGCTGTGTCCTGAGAAAGTTAAGCTCGGCGGTTAACTTTTCACGGATGAGCTCCTGCTTCTTTTTTTCATTTACCAGCCATGAACGGGTAAATCCATATCCCAGGCCAAGGGAAGCAAAAAACAAATGGACTATACCATTAATAAACATCATGCCAAAAAAAGGCTCAGGGCTATCAGAAAAAACCCACACCAGAAAATAAAAGTCCAGCACAGTTTCCAGTATCGTAAGTCCGGCAAAAGTACCCAGCAAACCCATGATGAATTGCTTGATACGGCTTTTGTTGGCATACCTGGGAATAAGGTATAGGGTGATGGAGTAAAACAGAATCACATTGATCAGCGTGCCGACAGTGAGCGGGAGCAACAACGTATCATCCACCCTGCTGAAGGGCCCTATGGTGCGAAAAAAGAGCACCGCAAAGAGATAAAGGATCACCCATATGATCACATGAATGAGTGCTTCGGTATATTTTTTCAGCGAACTGAAGATTTTGATCATCATCCTTTTGTTTTTAAGAGCCTTCAGACGAAACAGCAACAGACAATGCAGACTGCAAATTAACGTAAAAAAACTTTGAATTCAACAGCTTTTTGACCAATTGCAGTATTTATGTCTGAATGGAAAGTTCCAATGTACCAATTCAATTGAAATAAAATTCAATGAGCTTATCCATTGAGAGATACCATTCATATAATACCTTAAATTGCTATAATACTTGCATTTATATTTGCAATGACAATTAAAAATTTAAACCACAAAAAAGATCAAAACCATGAAAAAAACAATCACCTGGATGTTCATCGCAATTTTTGCCTTGGCAACAGCTAACGGATCCATCCCACCAGCCCATCAGCTGGCAGAACACATCGATTCCCTGGTTTCACAATATCATGAAGACCTGCAGCCTGGCGGTGTTATTGCCGTATTATCAGGCAATGAAGTACTGTTCAGCAACAGTTATGGGGTGATGAGTAAAGAAGGCCCTGTAATGAATGATGTAAACACACTTTTTGATATTGCATCTTTGGCCAAACAGTTTACAGCCTATGCCATTCTTACTCTGGAAAGGGAGGGTAAACTCTGTCTTGATGATGATATCAGGCAGTACCTGCCCCGGTTGCCGGATTACGGGCGTAAAATCACCATTCGCAACCTCATACAGCATACCAGTGGTATTGCATCTACCGATGTATTGAGACTTTTATCAGGGAGACATTTTGATGAAGCATGGGATCAGGATAATGAGCTGGAGCTTATCTACAGTTACCCTCAATTAAATTTTGAACCCAACGATTTTCACGTATACTCCAATGCGGGTTACTCTCTTCTTGCCGCAATTGTGGAAAACGTTTCGGGTACAGATTTCCCTTCGTATTTAACCCAAACCATTCTTGCACCCCTTGGTATGCATTCAACAAAAATCATTACCAGCATCCCCAACATGCAACTACCCCTTGCTACGGGCTATGAAAAACAAAACGAACAATTTGTTCCTGTCAGCAGCACCATGGATCATAGCTATGGAGGAGGAAATATGGTATCAAGCCTTACTGACATGATCCGGTGGACGCAAAACATCCTCTCTCCCACTACCGGGATCAGGGATTTTTACCAGCTTATTTCTCAACCCTATAATACGTTGAATAATGGCGATACCCTCAACTACACTTATGGTATGCGGGTAAGGAATTTCAAAGGGGTAAAAATCGCTGAGCACCAGGGCGGGATACCTGGCTTTGACAGCCGCCTGATGTTTTATCCTGATCATGACATAGCGGTCATTATGATGTTCAACAATCAAAGCATCAGCACATTCAGGCTGGCCAACGGCCTTACAGAGATCCTTCTGGGTGAACTGCCCGATCAGCCTGTTGCAGCAGCCCGGGAAACCATTGAACTGAGTCCGGAATATCTCCAGCCTTTGCAGGGAAGCTACCTGATGCCCGATGGAGTAGAGCTGGGATTTAAAGTGGAAAGGGACACCTTATGGTTGCATCTGCCTTCGGGGCATGTCTTCCCCATGTTCGCTGAAAACAAAAATTCGTTTTACCAGCCGAACCTTGGAGCAGAATGTACTTTTGTGAAAAATGACAATCAGAAAGCAGATCAACTGCTCTGGCGGCAACAAGGACACGAATATACTGCACCAAGGGTAACTGAGCGTATTGAACTTAAACCCAGTGAATTCCCTGCCTTTTCAGGAGATTATACTCAAAGCGACCTTGGAGTAACATGGCCATTGGTATTTGAAGAAGAAAAGCTGATCCTGAAAACTCCTGATACCTTTAAAAGATACCTTGGTTTTGACAGTGTAGAACTTAACCATATAAACGGTGACCGGTTCTATACCCGATGGCTGGGTGCCATAGAATTTACCCGCGACAACAATAGCCAGATTGACGGTTTCATCATTTACAATATCGGCCGTTTACAAAACATCAGGTTTGCCCGGGAAATATAATTGCTTCAAGCAAGCATTAACAGGCCTTACCTTCCGACATAAGGAAAGTAAGGCCTGTTGTGTATTTTTCAATAGCCTGTTTATTACTACAACTCTTTCACCATCCAGATGTTACAGGTAGGATGTCCTGAGTTGCCCAGGGGGTGTTCGAGCATTTTAAATCCCTGCTTTTCATAAATACTGATGGCTTTGGAAAAATGGGGTAAGCTTTCCAGGTACAAATGGCTGTAACCAAAAAACCGGGCACAATCCACACATTTTTCCATGAGTTTTTGTCCTATCCCGATGCCCCTGGCATCTTTTGCCAGGTAATATTTTACCAGTTCCACATAATTTTCGGGCAGCCCTGGTGTGGGGTAAATCCCGCAACAACCTTTTGCTTTTCCATCGACACCTGCAACCCAAAGAGCAGAACGTGGCTGCTGAAACAAGCGAAAAAGATCATCGGTGGTGGGATCTGAATACACTGTGCCGTATTGAGGCGCATCATGTTCCAGAAAAACTGCCCTGATCATTCTGGATAGCTCCGGGTTATCCATTTCTACCACACGTCTGATTACATAGTTCATAGGATGAGTGATTAAGGAAATAATGGTTTTGGTTTCAGATATTCAGAAGACAGTGCTCCTTTACCCGCAAAAATAGCAAAATAATCTCATCCTAAACATTTGTTTACAGTTAAATGGAGACAATCTCCTTCCAGTCAGCACCAGGAAGACTGATATCATTTCAACGTTAAGTCAATTTATTCTGAAAATAAAAACGCGGATAACGCGGATTGAGCAGATTTACACTGATTATTTTACTGTGTTAATCCACAAAACCCACGTCATCCGGTTTTGACCTAAGAAGTATAAAAAGTTAAAAAGGGTGCACTAATGCATGATAGCCTGGATCGGAAAACAGCAACATCTTCCTTTAAAACCCACGGGCCACCTGAACCTTTTTAATGATTCTGCCGCTGGTTGTTTGTACCTGCAGAAAATACATTCCCACAGGCAAACCAGATACATTCAATTCAACAGAGAATCCATCCACATCCTTCTCTTTTGCCACACGTCCGTTAATATCCGTAAGGATAACCTGGGTTATTCTCTCACCGGACTCAACGGTAAATCTGCTTTGGGCCGGGTTGGGGAATATGCTGATTGATGAGCCTGTTATTTCTCCCACAGAAACGTCATCAATCTCAAAATTAGCGGTAAGGCCAACATTGCCGGCAGGCATGGTAAAAGTAAACTCTGCATCCGTGCTTAATTCATCTGAGTGATCGTCTGTCCAGTTTACAAACCGGTATCCCTCTTCGGCAATGGCAGTGAGGACGATCTCATCATTAAAATGGTAAAATTCCTGATGAGGATCAAGGGTTACCGTACCTGAGCCTTCTGGTTCAACGTTTACAAAAAGCATATAATCAACCAGGGTAAAGTTGGCTGTAAGGGCAACATCATCCGCCGGCATGGTAAAGTATACTGTTGCATGGTCAGTATCAGCCAGATGCTCAATATCCCCTGTCCAGCCGGTAAACATATAACCTTCGGCTGCATCAGCGGCAAGCATGATCTCTTCGCCCGCATGATAGTGTTCCTGATCAGGATCTACCTGAACTGTACCGGAACCTTCAGGATCAACATTCACGGTCAGTTCAAATTCCAGAAGAATGAAGTTTGCCGTAAGCTCAACATCGCCGGCGGGCATGGTAAGCATTGCTGTTGCGGAATCGTCATCATCAAGATGCTCCACATCACCTGTCCAGTTTACAAATCTGTAACCCTCAGCTGAATTAGCGGTGAGTATGATCTCATCATTAAAATGGTAAAATTCCTGATGAGGATCAAGGGTTACCGTACCTGAGCCTTCTGGTTCAACGTTTACAAAAAGCATATAATCAACCAGGG
>SLIL01000090.1 GCA_007135645.1 Bacteroidales bacterium | reverse complement strand
TCCACGATTCGGGTAGCTCCGATCTCCAGAAGACTTTTGCGCAAAATGAGCAGATCTTCCTGTAATTCATTGGCTCTGTGATAGTACGAATTCTTACTGTAGTGGTCTTCATTTATGGTGTTTGCAAGTTTAACCAGCAAGAGATTAACATATTGCCTCCAGGGCTCTCTTGGATTTCTTTTGGAAGCCTTTTCTCCGGGCTCACCCAGCGAGCTTATTAATTGCCCTATGGCGTTATGAAAAAATGATGGCACCGGATTTTGCGCATCAGAAAAAGTAAGCTGGCCAGCCAGCGTGGTCAGGGATTCTGAAAGTATCTGTAAGGCTGCCTGACGGTGCGATTGCAGCGTGTCGCGGGTCACTTCAGCGCTTACAAACGGATGGCCGTCGCGATCACCACCTACCCAGCTTCCAAAAGCAAGCACCGGAAATTGTTCCGGCTTTTCAAGCCTCGAAGGATCAAAACCCATGGATTTCCAGGTATACCGGATCTTCATATCACTGATGGACAAGGCTATGGGAAAAACTTTGGTGAAATAATGCATCACATTTTTTCTTTCTGCATCCAGGTTGGGCTTTTGCAGATGTATCTCACGGGTTCGCCACCAGCGCTCCAGCAATGATTTAAAATTATCTTCAATGGCCTTCTTTTCTGTTTCCGACCACATGCTGTTTTCTTTCTTCACCAGCAAAAGATAAATCTCACGGTGAAGGCTAAGTATAGAGGTGCGTTTGGCTTCTGTTGGATGAGCCGTAAGCACGGGCATCACATTGATTGCGGGGAGAATTGCTGCAATTTGATCTTCGGTAAGGCCTTCCTTCTGCAGTCTTTTGAATGTTTCAGCCCATGAGCCTCTCACTGCAGAAAGTTCAACATTGCTTTCAAGTTTTCTCCTGAACTGAACGGTGGCATTCTCTTCCACCAGGTTCATCAATTGAAAACTGATGCTTAATGCCTGAACAAGCTTTTCCTGTAGGCTTTCACTTGTGCCGGAAATGGATTCCTTGTTCTGGTCATGCCCTGGCAAAAGAGCTGCTATTTGCTCCTCCCCAAGGTTTTTTAATACTTCCCGAAAAGACTCCATTACAACCTTCAGGTCATTATCAATCTTTTCGAAACCTTGTTTTTCAATTTCTTGTTTTTTCATGGTTAGCTTTTCTGGTGTATTATGCATGGTGATGAGGATTTGATTGATAAAGAATTCCGGGCGATATTAAACCTGTGTGTATTTCGTTCTGGCTTCTAAAGACCTTTGTTTATCGCCCAGTTAATATAAAGGGTGTTACCTGCAAAGATATTTAAATGCGGGCTAAAAACATAAGATTCTATACTAATGAAATTACTTTTATCGTTAACCAATGATTCAACTATAAAACCAGATGCATATATTTGCAGGGGTAATCAAAAAAATGACAGGGATGAGATACAGGGTCTTCAGAATAACTTTATGGGTAACCGGGCTAATCCTGCTGTATTTAACCTCTTTTGCTAATAGGGTGTTTGCTGATCAGGATCAATGCGAAAATCTGTCAGTGGGCTACGCCATGCAAGTATCACAAGAGATTGCACAGGCAAACTTTGATAATTTACCACCTGTACTTATGGTATGGCAACAAAGCTGTGGTGCCATTGAGCCACTTTTCAGGGCCAGGACCCTGCTGATGATCCATGATGGGGTTCTGACGCGCGAAAATGAGCCGGAGAACCTGCTTGAAATGGCCATTAATTTTGAAATAAGAAATGGCCTGATGGATGATGAGGATGTAGAAAAACGGGATGATTATTTCGAAACCTACCGGGATTATTTTGGTTATGTACCCGTAAACAGCCCATTTGACCGGGAAACCCGGAAGTTGGCCAATACCATGCTTGCTGAGGGGCAATACGATGATCTTGCAAAAGCTTTACTTACTTTATACAGCGGAAGGACTCACGATTTTTTTCAAATACTGAAAAAAGGGGAACTCGAGGGTACTGTTTTGCAGGAAAGCTATCGAAAAAGGGTGAAAGAGCTAAGAGGTAAGCCTGAATTTAATCTGGGCATCAGTTCAGGTATCTGGATGCCCACTTCTGACTTGCAAGCTTTGGGAAATAAACCCTTTGCAGGAGTTCTGGTGGGGGTTAAGCGTGGCCGATGGGCTGTGAATGCCTCCTTTGAAATGAGATTTGGAACGGCCGGTGATGAGGTTTTTATCCATTCGCGTGATACGATAACCCGGGCTAAACACTACCAGGGAGGGTTTCTGGGCCTTGAGGCAACAGGTTTAGTTCTTGAAACCGGACGGTTTCGTTCGGGATTATTTCTCACAACCGGTTTTGATATTACCGATCTTGTGGAGGAAGGTCAGGACCCGCGGGGAAAAACACTGTATTCTCCCGCTATTGCCACAGGCTTCTTTCTGGGATACGCATTCCCCAACCGAACCCAGCTGGCTATTAAGCCTGGCATACAGTTTCTGAATTATAAAAATGACGGAGGGACTCCACTTTCAGGTAATGCAATCACACTAAGATTGGTGTTTTCTTATTCTGACAATGCATCCAGAACACAGGGTTTGAAAAGACTTGGATATTAGTGGACTGCTACAACTCAAGTCCGCAAACAAAGATCTGGTGGTCTGCTATGGATGAATCTCTTTTTTGTGCGTAGGCAAGTTCCTTTTCAAGGTATTTTCCCTGTAATTCCATTTCAGTATTCTGATGATTATCAAGCATGCTCAATACTTCTGCCTGTATATCAGGATTGTTTTCTCCAGTATCAATCAGATAGATCCTGTCGCCTGGTTTAAGTTTAAAATCAAATGATTTGAAAGGGAGCACTTCCTTCTGCAGATCTTCTTCGCCGGCATTTCCGGGGTTTATAGTCTGGATTTCCCGGTATTCTTTTGCTGGATTGAAAAAGCCGGATGAACTCAATGATATGGCAATAAAAAGTGGTATATGGTTCGTGGTAAAATTCAACTTATGGTTTTCATGATCGATAGAAACCATAGCCATGCCCGATTCTTTAAAGGCAATATTGTTTCCGTTTTTTTCCTGAAAGTTTTTCAGGTATTCGCTTAGTTTGGAAAGTGTGGTTTCAGGGTTTACTTTGGTCCTTGACCTGATCTCCTGATCCAGGAATGCATTCATTGCCAGATTGATGATGTATCTTTTTAGCTCTTCTGCTTCAAAGCATACTGCTACCAGAAAAGTGGTTGTTTTAATGGTCTTTGCGAAAATCAGGCTGTTTGCAGCATTGACTCTGCCATAATTAAAGAAATAATGCCTTCCCTTCAACAGGTTGTTCATGTTTTCAGCATTGCCGGGCCCTTTTAAAACAATATTTCGTGCAAAAATAAGGTTCATCCTTTCCTTATTCTCCGTTTCTTCCCTTTGTTTTTCCAGTGCCTCAATACGGAGATTACTGTTCTTTACATGCGACTCCAGATCGGCAATCTTTTTTTCTTTCCTGAGATTGATCTCCTTTTGTTTTTCTATTTCTCTAATGGATAGCTTTTTGCTGTTGAAATGCCACAATACGATAATAAACATTATTATCAGCAGAACTGCTACCAGTATAGACGCATTCATGGTCTGGTTTTTCCTGGTGATCTCTATCCGGTTTTTTTCCAGTTCGAGGGCCTGTAATTCAATTTTTTGCTGCTTCTTTTCTGATTCGTAAACGGCTTCAAGTTCATTGATCTGTCTTTTGTTTTCAACATTAATCAGTGAATCGTTAAAGTGTTTGTACTGCCTGTGATAAACTAGGGCCTCACGGAATCTGCCCTGGTTTTCTCTGATAACAGACAGGACTCTGTAGGATTGTGAAATATCCTCAAGAGATTCGATCCGCTGGGCAATTTCTACACCTTCAAGAGCAAGCCGGTAGGCTGTTGCATAGTTTCCCTGTCTTTGCAGGGCAAGAGCTTTGTGCCGCAAAGTGGAAGCTTGCAGGAGTTCATTGCCCAGCGATTGTGCAATACTGAGAGCCTGCTCATAATGCTCCAGTGCAGTAGTTAATTCACCCCGATGCGCAAATATGATCCCCAGGTTAACCAGGCTGGTAGCTTGTTGCCTCAGATCACCCACAGTGCTTGCCATTCTGAAGGCATTCTGATAGTGTTCTTTTGCTTCTGCATGATGGTTATGTTTAAAATACAGTGCACCAATGCTTATGTTAATTGTGGCCATATTTCGGTGGTCGGAAAGCTCGTTGAAGAAGGTGAGGGCTTGTTCATAATTTTCAAGAGACTTGCTGAAATTATTTAGCGAATTGTGGATGTTTCCCAGTCCGAGGTAAACCAGTCCCAGATTGCGGTTATCTTCCAGTTCAAGATACAGAGCAAGCGCTTTGTGATAGTATTCCAGGCTGTTTACCAGATCTCCCCTCAGATAATGCATAGTGGCAATGTTGGTTTTCAGGTTGGCCAGTTCATTTCTGAATCCATGATCCTTTGCCATCTCAACCGCCTCAAGATAATACTCTATTGCTCGTACAAACTGACTTTGATAGTATTTAATGTTGCCAAGGCTGGTAAGTACGCGGGTTATACCTACATGAAAACCGTGTTCATTATAAAGATGATTTAACTGAAGGTATGTTTGCGTGGCTTCATCATATCTTGACCAGTTCTTTTGCAGAAATCCAATATATCTTAAACTTTTCATTTCAAGATCCTGCAGCATATTCCGGTGTCTTCCTTCCGTTGCATTTGTCCGGGCACTTCTGCTCAATTCAAGAGCCTGCTTGTAGAAATGCATTGCATTGTCATAGTCTGTATGCTCAAAATAATCGCCCATCTCTAGCAACAACTCTATTCTGAGTGTATCAGCCACAGTTCGGCCAAGCTTTTGTTGCATGGCATCTATGGTTTCTCCTGCATTTAAATAAAGGGAAGAAAACAAACAGAATATTGAAACAGTAGTAACAAATTTCATCTCATTCAGCGTTTTGTTTCAAAAGTAATTTCTTGTGATTTGCACGGGCTGCTCATTGAAAAAATAGCATCAGATATAATTTTTTCTCTGTATTAATAGTTTTCCCTCAGTTTATTCTAATAAAATAATGGCAAATATATACCTTTTCTTGGTATTGGGTTTGTAAACCCTAAGGATTTTTTAATATCTGCCTTTGACTGAGAAACTCTATATTTGCATTCGCTTATTTCAGAATTAATCCAGGATAAACAATATCAAACCTTATGCAACCTATAAAAAGTAAAAAGTCGTTTTTAATGCTGCTCATGTTTGCAGCAATAATTATTTCGTCCTGCTCCCTGCAAAAGAGCAGACAAATCCCTGCCCATGAGCAATATGTGGTAATGCTTTCCATGGATGGTTTTCGGTGGGATTACGCATCGCGGGTAGAGACTCCCTGGCTGGATTATATTGCAGCCAATGGGGTAATGACAGAGTATGTAATCCCGGCTTTTCCTTCCAAAACTTTTCCCAATCATTACAGCATGGCCACAGGACTGTATCCCGACAATCATGGCATAGTGGATAATAATTTTACCTGCCCGGTTCATGGCCGTTATCGTCTGGGCGACAGGGAGGCTGTTGAAAACGGTGCATTTTATTCAGGTGAGCCCATATGGGTTACAGCTGAGAAGCAAAATGTTACCACCGCATCTTTTTTCTGGGTAGGATCGGAAGCACCTGTTCAGGGCATTCAACCCACCTACTGGAAACGGTTTGACGGCAGAATACCATTTACCAACCGCATGGATACGGTAATTGCGTGGCTCAGCCTGGAAGAAGAGTTGCGTCCCAGGCTGGTAACCTTTTACTTTCAGGAACCGGACAGCCAGGGGCACAGAACCGGTCCCGACAGCCCTGAAATAGATGCACTGGTAATGGAGCTTGATTCACTGGTGGGTGTTTTTATCAGCGATCTGAAACAATTACCCCATTATAAGAAGATCAACTTCATTGTAACATCCGACCATGGCATGACAGAGGTTACCATGGACAGATACGTGGATATTGCTTCCTACACCCCACGCGACTGGTACGTGCGCACCCATGGCGGAAACCCGGTACTGCACGTTACACCCAGGGAGGAATTGCGCGATACGATTATGCAAATTCTGCAGCAGGTTGAGAATGTTACTGTTTGGAGAAAGGAAGAGGTGCCGGCAAGATTGAATTACGGAACCAACCCCCGCATTGAAGAGATCATTATCATGGCCGACAGTACCTGGAGTGTGGGCTGGGGCCCACCATCAGAGAGGTTCAATACCGGAGGTGCACATGGCTGGGATAATGCCAAAAAGGATATGCATACCATTTTTTATGCCATGGGGCCGGCTTTTAAAAAGGGATACAAACATACTCCCATTGAAGTGGTGGATCTTTATCCGCTCATTACACGTATAATGGGGCTCGAACCAGTGGAGGTGGACGGAAAGCTGGAAAGGGTAGAAGGGATGCTGCAGTAAGGGAAACAGATAAAGATCCAAAAAAAAGAGACTGCCTTTGCATATTAAGAAGGCAGTCTCTTTTTTTTATGATTGATGGCTTTAAAGCTTTCCTGTGACTTATTAACTCTATTTTGACAGATTTAGCTATTCTTTTTATAATCTAACCCCTACAGGGTATCCAGAGAATAAAATTAACCTCAAATGCTACAATAGTTAATGCCCTCCAGGCAAAAGGTTGTTAATTCCATGCCTTACCGCG
>SLIL01000214.1 GCA_007135645.1 Bacteroidales bacterium | reverse complement strand
TCCTGGTTATCCAGATAGATATTTTCTGACTCATAGTTCTGGCACATCTCCTTGTATTCAGGGAACTGATCGTAAACATCCTCATGCAAAACACGAGAGCTGTGCTCCGTATAATCGAGTATCCGATGAATGTAGAAATAATGCAACAGCTCTGTTTTACCCTTACAGGTTCTGCAGGTAATTTCACCTCTACCCTTACACCGTGCACAGGTTATCTTTCCACTTCCTTTGCATTTCTCACATCTCAAAGTTCCCCTGCCACTGCAGTTGCTGCATGTTACCCTTCCTCCCCTGCAGTAATTACACGACACTCTTACATACCCACTGCCATTGCATTTGGGACAAGTGTCCTGAACCCTGTTCCCCTCCATATCATAGGTAGTTTTGAATGCAGGACATGACTGCGAAGTTGTTCCGCTGCCACCGCAGGTTCTGCAATCTTCTTTCCCTTTACCACGACATCTGGAGCATGTATTTTTACCTCTTCCCTCACAGCCCGAACAAGTAATTTGCTTATTCCCATTACATGCAGGGCAGGTAAGAAGGCCCCGTCCGCTGCACGTATGGCATTGTTTTACCCTTTGTGAGCCCATGACAAGATACTTTTTGTCATTGGAAATGAACTGGTCTACCTCGGGCATCGTATCAATATCCCAGGAATCAAAATCATTAAGCTTTTTATACTTGAGCTTAGGGATGGATTCATTTTCGTAGGGTTTAAAATCTTTCCCCTTATCACGCCACTCAAACTGGGTCAGCAACTTAATGGAGTAGGTTGGCTTGTAGCATAACGACTCAACCTCTACAAGATCACCCAGGTTATTCAAGTCATGATGGGGTATATTTCCGGCCCATTCATTGATCTTCTGCCTCAAATCTGCAATTAGCTTTTCATCCTGGCTTATATCACTTTCATAAATAATTTTTTCACTCATAAGTCTGATGATATTTTTGATTCAGATCATAACATTGAGTCCACTCCGAAAACTTGTTTTCGGCAAATCTGTGATCATTATTAATTTTTCAATTCATTGTATATCAAGCTTTAAAATCTGTGTGAATCTGTGTAATCTGTGGACAATAGACTTTTTGTAGTGGACTCAACATTGCAATACAAAAGTTTGAAATCAGTTTACCGGAAAAGCTTAACAAAATCGGCCGCAGCAGCGTAAGCCGGTATGTTTCTCAAGATTAACATAATCGTTACTGCCCGGTATCCACATCCACTTCATCACCGATCTTTGGGCGTATCAAAAATAAATTAACACCTGACACCAGTATGTACCCCAGAAAAACAATGGCAAAAACAGGCAAGAGCAAAGACATTGCCTTTTTCGGACTCTCTCGTGAGTCTCTGTAAACCTGCGCAGCAAAAAGGCTGTATTTTGAAAAAAAATGCCCGGCCCTTTCTTCCACCTCTATAATACTGTCAACCCTCAGGTTCGTATTCTGGTAGGCTTTCCTGATTTCTTCCACCGAAAATCCCTCCATCCACCTGATCATAACAGGCGAATGGGCTGAATCCGGACTGAAGGCCTCTGAGAGGGTATATGCCCGTGTATTGGCGGAATAAAAGGCCTTCTCTTCAGCATGCGTTTTGGATTGCGACAGAATAAGATACAGCAAAGCAATAAATACAATCTTCATAGTATTTCCCTTTGTTCGTAAAATAAAAAAATATAAGCCATTGCCACAATCGGCAATTGATGCAATGCAGGGAAAACCTTTCCTTTGGGTATAAGTTGCCAGATAATAAAGCTGAAATCTCCCTGATTTGCGTAATTGTTTTCCTGGAAACTGCTATTTTATTCGTAAAAAATAAGAGCAGAGGCCAAAAATAAAAAAACCTGCATGAACCACCAATAAAACATGGGATTTTAACAGTTGCACCCTGAAAAGCAATTGCCGACCTTTACTTCCCCCGTCCGGCAGGCAGATCATTCTCCCATGCACCTTTGAAAATCACTGCCCCGGTTTCATTGTACAAGGTCCCCTGGCCCTGCCGCTTGTTGTATGCCCAGTTGCCGGAATAATGATCTCCATTGGCCCAGTGGTAGGTACCCACTCCATGTCGCAGATCGTCTTTGTATTCCCCTTCGTACCTGTCGCCTTCGGGCCAGAGAAAAAAACCATGGCCATGCCGGCGGTTGTTGAGCCAGTTCCCGAAATAATAGCCTCCTTCGTCCCACAGTCCTGTGCCCTGCCCATTTGCCTTTCCGTCAGATACCTGCCCGAAATAAAAGATCCTGATGTTGTTCTGGTTCTGAAAAATAAGGGTATCCATTGGATTTGCGGAAGCAAGCTGTTGCTGCAAGCCAGCTTCTGTCGCTTCTTCCTCCTCCTTGGCCTGCAGGGCTTGTTGCTCGGCCATAAGTTGAGTCTGCAATCCCTCAAAAACCTGTTCAAGGCTGTCAATTCTTCGGTTATAGGTTGCCAGCAGGTTGTTACGTTCTTTGAGTTCCTGTATAAAACTGTCTTTATCGCTATGGGTTTGATCAAGTTCAGAAATGAGCAGGGAAAGGGTTTCCTGCAGTGAGTCGCGCTCAGCAACCCAGCGGTTCCGATCTTCAATTAATTTCTTAATGTCTGTCCCCGAAAGGGCAATCTGATCATACTGGGCAATGGCTTTTTCGTATTCGCCTAAGAAGAAAAGGTCGTCGGCAGCACTCTTCCTTTGCCATTCCGATAAGCGGGAGAGTGTCTCCAGTTGTTGTTTTTCCAGCTCCTGCAATTGGTTGGTTTTGTTTTCATATTTGACATAATAGCGGTAGAAAAACACCGAAGAGATGGTCAGCAGGATCAATAACAGGATTATAATGATTTTTGAGTGGTTCATGAGAGAAATTTTTCAGAAAACATGAAGGTTCAATCAGGGCAATGGCAGGTTATAGCGGATCCTTTCCCTGCTCTGGGTTCTGGTTATGGAATAAATGGCATAAATACTATTGGTGCCACTGGAAATACTGGAATAAGAGGGATGCAATATGGCATAGGAATAACCCAGTTTTACATTGCCAATGCTGAACCCCACACCTGCCATAAAGTGGATATCGTTTCCATACCCCACTTCAAGATGCACCTGTTCCAGGTAAGTTGCCTGCAGCCGCAGCTGAAAATCATCTTTCACCGGGGTGAAGTTGCGGTACATGACCATCGGCCTGAAATGAAAATCTTCCAATGCGTTTACGGTGTAGGAAACCATAACGATGTATTTATTGAAAAAGTCAGAATTAAAGTACAGATGGGGTGCTGCTGCCTGCACCATCAGGTCTTTCCACAAATAGGACACCCCAAACCCACCACTGAAATGGGATTGATTGAACAGGTCACTTTCCAGCAACGGATCAAACTGATCCAGAGGGTTGGTGGATTGATTGGCAGAGATCTTTCTCAATCCAAGCGATAACCCGAAGGCCAGCTGCGACTCCTGGTTGAGGCGCACGCGATAGGAGTAACCCCCTTCTACCTGGGTCTGGTTAAAGATGTTGATGTTGGTGCGGTGCAGGTTGAGGCTTACCCCCATATTGTCGTGAATATTGCCGAAAATATTAAAATTCAATGCTTCAGGGGCATTTTCAAAGCCCATCCAGTAGTTCTGGTAGGATCCGTGAAAGTTGAAGCTTTCGGCAAATACAGAAGATGCGGGATTATAGATGGACGGTACCTGGTTATAACCCATGTAAGGGATCTCCATTTGCGAAAATGTGGCAGTGGAGTAAAAAAGCATGAGCGCTACGGGCAAAGAATATATTTTTTTCATGTAACTATGTTTTATCAAATTACCATAATGTCAGCGCTACGCGCCTATTGGGTTTCAATGTGAATTATTTCTACCATAATTTCTGCGCTACGCGCCTAAAGAGTTGCCTGTTGAATCATGTTTCTGAATAACAAATCCGTGTAAATCCGTTCAATCCGTGTTATCTGTGTTCGATTCTTTCCATCTGGTTTTACAGCATACCTCCTAACAACCACCAGCCACCATTTACCAACCCCCAAGTACCCATTACCCATTACCAATCACCCATCAATTTCTAATAAACCAGCGAAATCACCCCCCTTACCAGGGAGCCATCGGGGGATTTTACGGTATAATAATAGGTTCCAACGGGCAGCAGGCTGTTGTTGTAGTAGCCTTCCCACGAATTATCGTAGCCGGAGCTTTCAAAAACTACTCTGCCCATAAAATCAAAGATGGTAAATTCGCTGTCGCTGAACCTTTCCACTTCCTTTACCATCCAGGTGTCATTGATCCCGTCGCCGTTGGGGGTTACCAGGCTCGAGGCTTCCAGCCTGGTGTAATCAGCAATCATCACTTTTACCTGGTATGCCTTGCTGACATCGCCTCCGGGGTTTTTAACTTTCAGTTCCACCTCCGAACGGTAATCGTTGCGGGTAAAGCCGGAATACTGAATGCTGTCGTTGATAAAGAGCCGGGCACCCGGGGTAAGCTCAAAATGGGCTTCAAGGTTGCCAATGTCCATCCCCTTGTCGAAAATGACCTTGATGGTTTGACCTGAAAAGATGGTTTCCCCTTTCTGGCCTTCCAGCGAAAAGTTGATCAGGTCACTGTCCGTAATTTCAGGATCGGAGAGGATAACCGGGTTAAACTCCGTTCCAATTACAGAGCCTGGCTGAAAAGGGAATTCACCGGGAAAGAAGATCAGCGGACCGTTGTTTTGAGCGTAGGCGAACCTGACAATTCCCGTTGTTTCAAAATGGTTCATGACAAAGTAGTGCCTTGCGGAGCCGGTTTCTTCGTGGACAAACGGTGATCCAATGCTTATGTTTTCATCCAAAACAGCGAAGATACCGTGAGTGGCAGGATTTAATTCCTCCCCGTTGACCAAAGCATGCACCACCGCTTCCATTTCAAAAAAACCAGTATGCAGCTGGTAGGTTTGGGTGGTTTGTTCATCACCGGAGCGCACGGTATAGGTAACCTGCTGAGTGAAATCGTTATAACTCTGGCCACTGAACTGCACCTCATCCCCTACCTTTACCAGGGCACCCACAGAGGCTTCAAAATGGGCACTTACATGCCCCAGGTCAACAGAAGGGGGTATAACAATGTTAATGACCCCGTCCGAAATTTCACTATGAAGCTGCCCGGGGAAGAAAAAGGAATGGAATTTGGCTTCGGTAAGCGGCACATCAGAAGTAGCCCGGGGTTCAAAGGCAGAACCAACAACCAGATCGTTCCCAAAAGCAACAGTGGTATAAAGGGGATAAACCTCCCCGTTGGCCTGGTTATAATAGCGGAACTGAATCTCCTTGTTGTTGATATTGCCATAGATCACCATGAAAAATATCCATTGCCCTGATGTTTCAAACCAGACCGGATGGGCTACCCCCCTCACCTGGTCGTTGTAAAAGGCACCGATCATGTCGTCAGGATGCCCCGGGTTTGCATGGTCAATGATCACGAAACCGGTGTAAGACATGGAACCCGAAAACTGGGCCGGGTTCACCTGCCATTGGGGTGCCTGGGCCTGGAGCAGGCCCGGAAGGCAGATCATCAGCCCCCAAAGCATGCCCCAAACCGGTTTCTTCTTGTTAAAAAATCGTGCATTCATATTTATGTTTATTTTGTTACGTTCAAAAAACTGAGGCTGTTGTGGAAAACAGTTTTGATCTGCATTATTTATCAGTGCTTCACCACCGGCACACTTTCCACCCTATGGCGCCCCTGAACGGTTACGATATAAACTCCCGGGCCGGTTGCTGCCCCTGATGCGCTCATCCCGTTCCACACAATATGTTTACGGCCTGCCAGTGCAGTCTTATCAAAGCGGTAGATGACCCTTCCGGTAACATCGCTAATGAACACCTGGGTGTCGTGATCCAATTCTGCATCAAACACGATGTGCAATTCATTGCTGAATGGATTGGGGAAAGCACTTACCATGGCTCCCATGCCTGGCAGATCGGTGGTACCTGTTACTACTGCACCCATGTTCAGGATGAAAGGACTGATGAGGTCGCCGGTAATTTGGTCCGCAACAAACATCAGTTTCTCATTCACTGAGAACACTTCCCCTTTTTCGGGGTGGAAGAGCAGGAATTGAATGTTTTCGCCATCGTGCTCACCGGCAATGGAAAGGAAATACATGATTGAACCTTCAACGGCTACTCCTTGTGCTATGCCCCTGCAAATGCCATTGGCAAAGGCACCCAGGATGTAAGGGGTATCATCGGGATAATCATTGGTAAAAACGGTTGCCATAAGGCTCATGGTAGAGGAAAACAAGCCTGGGTCAAAGTTCCAGGGAATATCGTCATCACTTACAAGGGGAACCTCATCCGATTTGGACATTGCACTTTGTGGCGGATAGACAAGCTCACCGGCCTGGGTGGCATTGTACATATACCCTCGCCCGGGCTGCATCATGGTAAGGCTTCCGACCCACCCCAGATGTTGATCAAACACAGCAAACTGCTGCTGGCTTTTCACCAGGTCGTCCTGTTTGGGATGGAAAGAGGCAAAAGCTTCTGCCACATCCATGGATACCTGCGGTGTGTAGCCAATCCAGTTCCAGCCTTGCTCCATCTGTATGGGGATAGTTACATCGGCGGCGGGCCCTTCATAGATCAGCGTATCTCTCTGTCCGATCCTTACCATATACATCTGCTGCGTATTGATGCCGTCGGATGAAGTAAGGTTGCCATGCCAGCTTTGCGACTGGG
>SLIL01000196.1 GCA_007135645.1 Bacteroidales bacterium | reverse complement strand
TACAGATTACAAAATTAATCATTTTTTAATTTGCAAGCAGAAAAAAACAAACCTTGACAAAATAAAATTTCACCTTTCTAAATATAGTGCTGAAAAACAAAGATTTGAGAGAAAAGAAAAATCAAAAACTGACCAAACCTTTTAATATAAGAAAAATATATCAGAAAACCAAAAAAAATTTAGGTATTTTGTTGCTTAAATATAAATTTCCTTTAATTTTGGCCATTGTATTATGAAAACCAAAGCAGGTTTTAAATGCTTTACACCATATTTTTCTTTTTAACCCAACACATTAAATATTTAAGCCTATGGAAGTTTTGGAAATTGCAAGATGGCAGTTTGGGATCACAACTGTGTATCACTTTTTCTTCAGCCCTCTGACAATGGGTTTGGCGGTGCTTACCGCGATACTGCACACCTTTTATTACCGAACCAACAGCGAACACTACAAGCTACTTACCAAGTATTTTGGCAAACTGTTCATTATTATTTTCGCTCTTGGGGTTGTAACCGGTATTGTACTTGAGTTTCAGTTCGGGATGGCCTGGTCTAATTATTCCCGTTTCGTGGGGGATATTTTTGGAATTCCATTGGCCATAGAGGCATTACTGGCCTTTTTCCTTGAATCGACCTTTATTGCGGTATGGCTTTTTGGCTGGAATCGCTTACCCAAAGGGATTCACCTGTTGAGTATCTGGCTGGTGGCTATTGGATCCAACCTGTCAGCATTATGGATCCTTATTGCCAATGCATGGATGCAGGTACCCGTTGGATACACATTGAATAACGGCCGTGCTGAGCTAAGTGATTTTATCGCCGTAATGCTCAACGAACAGATGCTTGTAATGGTTCAGCACACCATAATCGCTGCCTTTGTAACCGGAGGCCTTTTCATGCTGGGCATCAGTGCATGGCAGATCATGCGGAAGAACCAGGTGGAAATATTTGGCAAATCAGCCAGGATAGCACTGGTATTTACAGCCGTATCAGCACTGCTGGTAGCTACCACCGGGCACAAACATGCGCAGCACACCGTGAAGCATCAACCCATGAAAATGGCAGCCATGGAAGGCTTATGGGAAACGGAACAACCTGCCAGCTTTTCCATGTTTGCCCTTATTGACCAGGAAAACAGAACTTCCAGTCGTGAGTTTAAACTACCCTACATGCTTTCTGTACTGGCTTATAATAATACTACCAGTGAAGTTAAGGGAATGAACGATCTTCAAAAGGAATATGAAGCAAAATACGGGCCCGGAGACTATCTGCCACCTGTAAAAGTAGTTTACTGGAGTTTCCGGCTGATGGTAGGATTAGGGATGCTGTTTATTGTATTTGCTATTTATGGACTGATCCTTTGGTGGCGCGATAAACTGGAAGAAAGTAAAACCTACTTAAAGCTGGCTACTATCATCATGTTCTTACCTCTTGTTGCCAACTCCCTGGGATGGATTGTGGCAGAAATGGGTCGTCAACCATGGGTAGTATACGGATTAATGCTTACCCGCGATGGGGTATCTCCCAATGTTACTGCAGGAGAAATGGCACTTACCACCGTAGTTTTCACCCTTGTTTACGGAATTCTTGCCGCGGTTGCAGTATATCTTATCCATCGGTTTGCAAAGCCTGGTGTTCCTGAAGACAGTGAGAAAATGCTACATGCATATTAAAAGATAGTTTCAAAACATAAAAATTTTCGGATATGGATTTTCAAATGATATGGTTTATACTGATAGCCATCCTTTTTATCGGCTATTTTATCCTGGAAGGTTTTGACTTCGGGGTTGGTATCCTGATGCCTTTTATCAGCAAAGATGATACAGATCGCAGAGTTGTGATCAATACCATTGGCCCTTTCTGGGATGCCAATGAGGTTTGGCTGATCACCGCCGGAGGTGCAATGTTTGCTGCATTCCCACACTGGTATGCTACTCTGTTCAGCGGTTTTTATATACCACTGTTTCTGATGCTTCTGGCCCTCATCCTGCGTGCAGTGGGATTTGAGTTCCGGAGTAAAATGCCCCAACCCTGGTGGCGAAAAACCTTTGACCAGTTTATCTTCTGGGGAAGTCTTATACCCGCATTCCTTTGGGGGGTAGCTTTTACCAATATTGTTCAGGGGCTACCCATTGGAGCCGATATGAATTTTACGGGTAATCTGCTGCATATCCTCAACCCCTATGCATTTCTGGGGGGCGTGGTAGTAGTATTGATCTTTGTCTTACACGGTGCTCTTTTCCTGAGCCTGAGAACTACAGATGGATTAAAAGAAAGAGCTGAATCTATCGCCGAGTTTCTTTGGGTACCCATCGCAGTAATTACAGCTTTATTTGCTATCCTGGGATACTGGAATACGGTTTTGTTTGAAGGACTGGGACTTGTTCCGGGCTCCTTCCCTACCCTTGCCATACTTAGTTTTATAGCATGCTTTGTATTTATGAAACTAAAGATGCAAGGTTATGCATTTGGTTTTGTTGCCCTAACAATCTTAATGGGGGCAGCCGTGGTATTTTACGGGCTATTTCCCAATGTAATGCCCTCATCAATCAATGAAGCCTATCATCTGACTGTTTACAATGCCTCATCCAGCGACCTTACATTAAAGATCATGTCCATAGTGGCCCTGTTCTTTGTTCCCATAGTATTGGCGTATCAGGGATGGAGTTACTATGTTTTCAGCAAGAGAATAAGCCGGGATGCTATTCCACGCGAATAACCAATACCAGATTAGTGGAAAACGCCGCTGAAAACAAAACAGATCTCAAGAATAGAAAGTCAGGCATGCACACTCATCGCAGGTTATTTGCACTTGCGAGAGGTGTGCATGGCTTTTTCCCGGGCATTGCCTTTATCAGCCTTTTGATTGCAGCAGTGGTGATCACCCAGATGTATCTGTTGAGCATCGTTATTTCGGATGTGTTCTTACTGAATAAAGTGAGCAACCCCATGCATTTGTATTATTTGATTGCTTGCATTGCACTGAGAAGTATTTTATTGTGGGTCAGGGAACGATTTGCTCAACAAACGGCAGTATCAATTAAGTCTGGATTGCGTCAAAATCTTTTCTCGCATCTCATCAAACTTGGCCCTGCATATACCCGCACCGGAAAAACCGGAGAATTGATCGCAATCCTGATGGAAGCTGTTGAAAAACTGGATGATTACTTTACAAAGTATATTCCTTCCGTAATTCATATTATCATTCTCCCTGTAACCATCATCATTTTTACCTTTTCCATTGATTGGCCCAGCGGACTCATTATGACCATTACTGCTCCGCTGATACTGTTCTTCATGTGGTTGATTGGCACTTATGCAAAAAAACTTACCCAGGATCAATGGGGGCAAATGAGCCGGCTGTCATCGCACTTTCTGGATGTGCTGCAGGGATTGAAAACACTGAAGATATTTGGGATGAACCACCAGGAAGCTGAAAATGTGTATAAAAGCAGCGATGACTTCAGGATCATTACTATGCGGGTGCTGAAAGTGGCATTTCTCTCGGGTATGGTGCTGGAGCTTGCAGCCAGCATCAGCATTGCCCTGGTAGCAGTGCAGGTAGGCATCAGGCTCATTGAAGGGATGATGAGTTTTCAGCCCGGGCTGTTTGTTTTGCTGCTGGCTCCTGAATTTTACCTGCCTTTCCGCACGCTTGGATCACATCATCATGCCGGTATGGAAGGAAGTGCAGCAGCACAAAAGCTTTTTGAAATAATGGACACCCAGGAGGATAGTGGTAGCATAAAAGTTCCTGAAAATGTTAGCTTATCAGCCTCTCCGGCAGACCTGTCAAAAGACCCCAAAGGCCTTACCATACACTTTAAGGAAGTTTGTTTTACCTATCCTGATGCAGACAAACCCGTATTACAAAACATCAACTGCACCTTAAACCCCGGCACCCTTACAGCACTGGCAGGGCCTACGGGTTCAGGTAAATCAACCCTTGCCCGGTTATTGCTGGGGTTTCTGCATCCTGACAGCGGAATAATCAGTGCTAACAACTATTGTGTAATGGAAATGGAGAAAGAGTTCTGGCAGCAATTTATTGCTTATGTACCCCAGCACCCGCATTTTTTCAACGGTACTATTCTGGAAAACCTGCTAATGTCCAAACCCCATGCAAATATGGATGAAGCAGAACATGCTGCGCAAAGGTCAGGTGCACACGCTTTTATTGAACAATTGCCCCAGGGCTACCATACTCCCCTTACTGATAATGCTTCTCGCCTGAGCGGTGGAGAAAAGCAAAGGCTGGCCATAGCAAGGGCATTGCTTAAAGACGCTCCATTACTGATCATGGATGAACCCACTTCAAGCCTTGATCCGGAAAGTGAGCAACGGGCTGCAGAAGCAACGGAATTGATAGCAAATAACCGGACTACCCTGGTAATTGCCCACCGGCTTAGAACCGTTAAAAATGCCGACAATATACTTGTTTTCAATAAAGGCACCATTGCCGAAACAGGACGCCATAATGAGCTTATAAGTAAAAAGGGGATCTACTCCAGTTATCTGGAGACCCTGGGAATAAATTAAACCTGGTTGCAAAATGCTGAGAGTAATAGGTTACATACGCCAACACAAAGCCGCATTTATCGGGGCCGTTTTACTTGCCGCAGGAACCATCCTGGCAGGAATCGGACTGATGAGCACATCAGGCTATCTTATTTCAAGGGCAGCTCAGCGACCCATGATTGTAGACCTGTTTATGGTAACAGCAGGCGTGCGCTTTTTTGGCATTTCAAGGGCTGTGGTGAGGTATTTTGAAAGGGTTGTTTCTCATGATCTTACTTTTAAGATCCTGCTTTCCATGCGCATAGGTCTTTACCGGCAAATCGATTCTTTTTCACAAAAATGGCTGATGACCCGCCGCCCGGGCGATCTGCTGGCCGGAGTTACTTCTGACATCGAAACCCTGCAGAATGTTTATCTCCGGATTGTATCACCCATCATTGTGGCTTTTCTCATTGGTGCACTTACTTTCTGGGGGCTCACCTTCTTCAGCATGAATATGGCATGGGTTACCTTCCTGTTCTTCCTGCTCAACGGGCTGGCTGCTCCCCTGCTCATGGCCCGTATTACCAGAGGCAGGGGCAAAACCGAAGTACAAACCCGCAGCAGGCTCAAAACCTTTCTGGTGGATCGGTTACAGGGAATGCAGGAACTATCCTGGATGGGGCAACAACAAAATTCTCGTGACAGCTTTAACCAGATGCAGGGCGACCTTGACCATATCCAGCGAAAAAATGCAGGCATCTCAGGCCTGGCAGAAAGTCTCAACAATTTATTTTCGCACCTGGGTATGTTTTTCGTTCTGGTAATGGCCATTCCGCTGGTGATGAACGGCGAGATCAAAGGGGTTGTGCTGGCCGCCCTGACGCTGGGAGTGCTCAGCAGTTTTGAAGCTTTACAGGGACTGGCCAATGCTTTCATCCAATACGAAAACTCTGATGAAGCAGCCAGAAGATTGTTCTCTATAGCAGAGAACAAAGAGGCTGCTGCTGACAATTCTGTCCCGGAAACACAAATACTCTCCACCATTCCGGAAGCCATAACCTTTCAGGACATATCTTTTTCTTATGATGGAGTAACGCCCACACTTAAGGCTGTTTCTTTCACCCTCTCTGCCGGCTCATGCACTGCCATTGTTGGCTCTACCGGAAGTGGCAAGAGTACATTAATAAACCTGTTGCTGCGTTTCTGGCCTCCTGACTCCGGCAAGATTATGGTCGGAGGATCTGACATCAACCAGTTAGAAGAAACAAGCTACAGGTCTTTGTTTGGGGTAGTATCGCAGGACAACTGGATCTTTAACCGTTCGTTGCGTGAAAACCTGCTGCTGGCAAAGCCCGAAGCTACCGATGATGAACTGAGAGAAAGCCTGATACACGTGGGGCTGGAGCATTTTGCCCATGATCTGGACATGGAACCCGGCACCCAGGGTATGCGCTTCTCTGGGGGGGAAAGGCAATTACTGGCTTTGGCTCGGGCATGGCTTACCCAAAGCCATTGCTGGATTTTTGACGAAGCTACAGCCCACCTGGATGTAAAAACCGAACGGAAAATCCTGGATACACTCTGGGCATTGAAAGGGAACAGGACCCTTCTTATGGTTACCCATCGCCTGTTGGATATGGATAAAATGGATAAAATACTTGTAATGGATAAGGGGGAAATTGTAGAACAGGGAACGCATGCAATTCTACTTTCTGCCAATAATTATTATGCCAGAATGTTTAACCATCAGAATCAGATTCTTTCTTATTAGCCTATCGATCATTTAGCAGGGTGGGGGTTTTATAATTACCAGGACCCACCTGCTCCGCCACCACCAAATCGGCCACCACCAAAGCCCCCGAAGGAACTACCGCCACGACCACCACCAAAGCTTCCCCTGCCTGGCCCAAAGCTTCCCCGACCCGAGCTGAAATTGCCATAAGAGCCTCTGCTTCCCCTGTTGCCATGGCTCAACAGCCAGAACAGTGTCCAGAAAGGGATGCTTTTGCCGGGACTGGAATAGTGCCGCCTTCTGCGCGAAAGAAATACCACCAGAATAATCACCATGATAAAGGGTACCAGGATTGCACCTGCAGGAACTTCCTCCTGCCCTGCGGCATACTCACTGGCAGGAAACTCGCCTGAGGCCAGTTGCATGATTACATTTACTGCATTATCAATCCCCAGATAGTAGTTC
>SLIL01000176.1 GCA_007135645.1 Bacteroidales bacterium | reverse complement strand
GGAATGCTAAGCTGGTATCTAATCGAGGGAGACAATGATATAAAAAGATCCGAGCATTTTGCCGGCACTTATCAAGACAGCCCTATTACAAGCAAGATCGCCCTATGGAACAATCGGTTTGGCGAAACACATAAAAAACATTTAATTTTCTTTATCCAACAGATAAAGTGTACATTAAAGAGGGGTAAAGTGTCGTGTTGTTCGTATAAACCTGCATGTGATCGTAGAATTATGCATGAGGTTTTTTAAGGGATTTTAATACCCAAAGTTCAATTTTTTCTTTGGAGCGAATGGTTGCGAGCCAGTTTTTCCCTGATGAAGGCTTCTGCTGTAATGATTTGCTGGTTCTTTCAACCAGCTCAAATCTTTGATTTTGCTGAAGTTCTGTTTCTATGGGATGCTCGGGGGTAAGTCCGGCAGCTATGGCAAAATCGGAAAAAATAAGAACCATTGTTGCCTGAGTGGGTATATTTTTATGGGCACTCTCGAAAAAAGCCTCAAAAAATCCCGGATTATAATACGTGGCTTTGTCTATGTTGGTATGGCTTTCCATGGGCAGCCAAGGAGGATTGAATACCAGCAAATCGATATTTTTTGTGTCCAGGCCATCAAAGAGGCTGGCTTGAACTGGCTTTACAGATGATGTGCTTTTGATTTTCTTAAGATCCTGCTGCAGGCTGAAAAGGGCATTGGGGTTGATGTCGGTGGCGGTAATATCTTTTATGCCGTGCTTGAGCAAATAGAAAGTAAGTGCACCACAACCAGCGCCCATGTCCACTGCACTGCTGAAAGAGTGGTTTTTTGTCAGCCATTCATCAAAGATCTCCAGGTGTTCAGTACGGGTAGGAAAATAGGTGCCATAATACGGGTGAACCTTGTGTTTCAGGCCTGGAAACCGAATCCCCCTTTCATACCATTGCCGGGCACCATTCATCCCAAGGTAATCGGTAAACCGCAGGTAAAAATGATCCTTGTCAGGATAGAATTCCTTCAGCCAGGGGTTGCCGGGAGCTTTCGCCAGATCGGGCTCATGGTTTTTCACAGGCAGGAAAAGGTGCTTTGTCCATTCATTTAGCTTTTCACGTTGTATGCGCGATGATGCATAATCTGTTGCCGGGTAGCGTTGCTGGACCTGCTTTTTCAGCCACGAATAAAACGCCATGGCGGTTCCCCAGGTGCCTTCGAAGTAATTCTTTTGGCCTTTCTTTAACCCTGAAAGGACCCTGCGGTTATTATCGGATGCGCTAATGATAGAGGTTTTAGACTGCAACTGGTATGTTTCAGGAATGATTATTTCTGAAGAAAACAGGGTGCCCTGCGAAGATTTTTCAAACAGTTGTTTCATGGCGCAATACTACTCTTATTGATGCTCTGCTATATATGACTGGCCTATTTCTATAAGATTGCTCCGTGACATCATACTGACTATATCTTCAAGATTTTTCCTGAAAATTTCTATAAGCATTTTGTTGCTAACATTTCCTGTCTTAACCAGAATAAGTTTGCTGGGCTCTTTTTTAAGAAGGAATGAGTCCAGAAAATCTAAATCTTTGGTGATAACTATGGAGTTTTGTTCTAAAGCAATTTTTATTATCTCAACGTCACTCGTTGCATTCTGTTTGGGAAACTCAAGAGTATGAACAGATCTGAGCCCTTTAGATTTAAGAAACTCGGATAATGATCTGGGTAGCTGTGCATCAACAATAAAATTCATTATGCCACAGTGTGTATGCCCTTGGTTTGGGCAAGTTTGGCTGCATACTCAAGACATGCCAGGATATCTTCTTCCTCCAGGTCCTGGTAGTCGTCAAGGATTTCACTATGTTTCATTCCTGACGCAAGCAATTCAAGGATGTTTTCAACGGGGTAACGCATTCCCCGTACTGTGGGTTTTCCATGACATATCTCAGGATTGATGGTGATTCTGTTGATAAAGCTTTCCATGGTTCTTAATTTGCTTTAAAGATACAAAATTAAATGGCAGACAACACATGCGAACGATTTGATTTTTCACCAATATCCGTTACTCCATCCTCTCATCCACCTTAAAGGGCAATCTGGCCAGCTTCAACACCTCCACCGATGGGTAACCAAACTCTTCCACCACTTTGCCCTCAATGAGATACACTCCCTGGCCGGTGAAAGGGTATTTTTGAAGCGACTGGGGGAAATGCACCGTGTCAAAAAACTCCCCCTTTTCATCCAGGAAACAGCCAAAATGCATCCACTCCTTTTTTACGGTATGCACGTATTTGATGGTGACCAGGTCGCCCACCATGCGCACTTTTTGCCCTGTCTTGCCTGTAAGGTCTGATGCCAGCGCGTTTCCGCGGTAAGGGGTTTTGAGCATATCAAAATAAGACAAGGTGAGGGGAAATCCCAGCAGCTCCATCTCATCGTAGGCATCTTCCAGGGGGGTGTTGTGCAGCGAAGGGAGCCGGAAGTGCTGCTCTTCTGTTTCGAAGAAAGAAGGCATGGTCTGGCGCCTGGGCTGGCCCGACAGCATGAAGTGGGTTTCCCACATAAGCTCCTTCTTCGTCTTCTTGCAAAAGCGGAATGCCCCGGCCCTGATGAGCAGCAGGCATTGTTCCAGGCCGGATGCCGTGCGATGTATGAAATCCTGCAGGTGCTTGTAGGATCCGTTTTGCTCACGCTCGTGCACCAGCGCGATGGCAGTGCTCCCTTCAAGTCCTTTGATGTGTTGCCACCCCAGGTAAATGTCCCGTCCCTGGAGGCTGGTTTTGTAGTTGCTCTGGTTGATGCAGGGCAGATGTATGACAGCCCCGTGGCGCCGGGCTTCGTTCACGTAAATACGGGTGGTGTAGAAACCTCCGAAGTTATTGATCACCGCCACATGAAACTCATCGGGGTAATAGGTTTTCAGGAACAGGCTCTGGTAGCTTTCCACCGCGAAGGAGGCCGAATGGGCCTTACAGAAGGCATAGCCCGAGAAAGACTCAATCTGCCTCCACACCTCCTGTGCCAGGGCAGGGGGGTGCCCTTTATGCCTGCAGCCGTCAAAAAACTTGTCGCGGATGCGCTGAAACTCGGCCCGGGAGCGAAACTTGCCCGACATGGCCCGGCGCAGGATGTCGCTGTCGTCCAGCCCCAGCCCGGCAAAGTGGTGGCTGATCTTGATCACATCTTCCTGGTACACCATTACCCCGAAAGTTTCGCCCAGGTGCTCCTCGAAGGTGGGGTGGAGGTATTGTACACTGGAAGGGTTGTGGAACCGTTTGATGTATTCGCGCATCATCCCCGATTTGGCCACCCCGGGCCTGATGATGGAGCTGGCCGCTACCAAACGGATGTATTCGTTGCATTTGAGCTTTTTGAGCAGCTGACGCATAGCCGGCGACTCGATATAAAAACACCCGATGGCCTCCCCTTCATGAAGCCGCTGGTTGATTGCCGGATCTTTCTTAAACTGTTCTACCTGGTGCACGTCAATTTTTACCTTTTTGTTCTGCAGCACCAGCCCCGCCCCCTCCTGAATGTGAGCGATGCCCCGCTGGCTGAGGATATCCAGCTTCTCAAAACCAATGTCCTCGGCCACGTACATATCCCATTGTGTGGCAGGAAACCCTTTGGGGGGCAGGTCCAGCGCGGTGTAGTAATAGATGGGCTTTTCCGAAACCAGCACCCCGCCGGCGTGTATGCTGCGGTGGTGTGGGAAGTCCAGGATGCGGGTGCCGTGCTCCAGGATCTTTTGCGCCACCGGATCGTCTTTGCCGGCTGATGGATTTTTTACCAGGGCATCGATCTCGGTTTTGGGCAGGCCATACACCTTTCCCATTTCCCTTATCACCGACTTGTCGCGAAACGTATTTATGGTGCCCAGCAGGGCCGTGTGGTGGCGTCCGTAGCGTTTGAAAATGTAGTCCTGTATATGGTCGCGGTCCTGCCAGCTGAAGTCGATATCGAAGTCGGGAGGGCTGGTGCGCTGTGGGTTGATGAAGCGTTCGAAGTAAAGGTCGAGCTCTATGGGGTCGATGTCGGTGATGCGCAGGCAGTAGGCTACGATGCTGTTGCCACCACTGCCACGGCCCACGTGGTACATGCCGCGCGACATGGAGTAGCGGATGATATCCCAGGTGATGAGAAAGTAGGATGAGAAGCCCAGCCTGTCGATCACTTCAAGCTCTTTGAGCAGGCGTTGGCGGGCTTCTTTGTTGTGTGGCCCGTAACGGTATGCCAGCCCTTCCAGGGCCAGCTTTTCCAGCAGCAGGCGGTCGTCGTAGCGGCTGGAGGTGAAGACCTGTTTGTTTTTTGGGGTTTTGAAATCGAAATCGAAACAGCATTGGCTCAGCAGTTTCTCAGCATTGTCAACCAGAGCTAGGCAGTCGCGAAAGATCTGTCGCGCGTTTGCAGGGCTTTGCAGGTGTTCGTCCCTGCCGGCACACATGGCAGGAGTAAGCTGACTAAGGAGGATGTTATGGTCGATGGCACGCAGATGACGGTGCAGGTCATGTTCCTGCGGGTGGGCATAACAGGATGGTATTTGGGCCACCAGCTTGTGTGGATGCTCGCGAAAAAGGGTGTAGATGCTGCGGTGGATATCCCCGGGGCCCACACCCAGGTATTCGTTCTCGCGCAGCAATTCGGCAGAGCGCGCCAGGGGAGGGTAGAGCACGTAAACATGCTCAAAGGATGGGGCCTGTTCGGGGAGTGGTTTTTGTGCAAGGTTGTAGGTGCTCAGGAATTCATTGATCTCACGCAGCCCCTCCTGGTTGCGGGCAATGCAGTTGAAAAGCAGGGTGTCCCCATCACGGGCCTGCATCCCTGCAATGGGTTTTACCTGGTGCTTTTGGCAGGCTTTTGCAAAATCAAACGTGGCGGTGGTGTTGTTGATGTCGGTAAGTACGAGGGTTTCGACCCCCATTCCGGCTGCATTTTCCGCCAGGGCTTCGGGTGACAGGGTGCCGTAAAGCAGGCTGTAATATGTATGGGCAGTTTGCAAAGGAAATGAATTTTGATAGTTTTGCAATCAAAAATGACGATCATAATATAGTAATTTCTATTGTCACGAGATTATTTCGTTTGGTTTTTTTGTATCTTTGAAAAGAAGAAAATTAGTTCATTTATGGCAGCCAAAAAATCAGATAAACGTAAAGAAGCCCCCTCCGGCGTGGAGGAGCCTGTTCCGGCTTATGGTGCCAGCGATCCCCTTACCTTTGAGAAGGTATGGCTCATGTTTCAGGAAACCAGTAAGCAATTCCGGGAAACAGACAGGAAATTTCTGGAAACAGACAGGAAATTTCTGGAAACAGACAGGAAATTCCAGGAAACGGACAAGAAGTTTCAGGAAACGGACAAAAAAATTGAAGCACTGGAACGTTCCATAAGAGAATCGCGGAATAAAAACGATCAAGACTTTGAAAGATCCAGAAAGGAGGAAGAAAAGCGGAGAAAAGAGATGGATCGCAGGCTGGAAGAGTCAGCACGTCAAAGAGACCTGGCCATACAAAAATTATCGAGCCTGTTTACCAGTCAGTGGGGCAAACTTATTGAAGCTATCATAAAACCTTCGTGTCTTAAGTTGTTTAAAGAGCGCGGTATCGATGTATGGAAAACCTACACCAACGTGCTTATTGAAGGAAAAGAGAGGGAAGCCGAATTTGATGTTGTGCTGGCCAATGGTACAGAGGTGGTGATTGTAGAGGTAAAAACCACTATGGTGCCTGCAGATATTGATGAGTTTCTTGAGAAACTGGAAAAGATCAGGATATTCTTTCCGGAGTATCACGATAAGCAGGTTTTTGGAGCCATAGCAGCCATTAAATACGATCGCTCATCTGACAGGTATGCTTACAAAAAAGGGCTGTATGTACTGGCAAACAGCGGGGAGGATATTGTCCGGATCGCTAACAAAGAGAATTTTGTTCCAAGGGCGTTTTAAATTATCTGCTAAAAAGCGCAATAACCGAAGAAATCTGAATACTTTTGCCTCATCATGCAAAAATCCATCTATATACCCACCCGTTCCCGTGAAGGGCTTTATGATATTACCCGCGAGGTGGAGCAGATTGTAGCAGGCTCGGGCGTGCAGACCGGGTTGGTCAATGTGTATGTGCGGGGTGCTACTGCCGGTATTATGATCCAGGAAAACTGGGACGAATCGGTACAAACGGACGTGGTGACCCTTTTACGAAAACTGATTCCACAGGGGGTATGGCAGCACGATTTGCAGGACGGTAATGGCGACTCGCACCTGAAAGCAGGTATCGTGGGGCCACAGGAAACCATCCCTATTATGAAGGGGGGAATGGCCCTTTCTACCTGGCAGAATATTTTCCTGTGCGAGTTTGACGGACCCAGGGAAAAAAGGGAAATCGTTATTACCGTGACAAAGGCAGATGTTTAAATCTTTTGGTTTGTTTATAAAAACCCTTTGAGCCTATTATGTCTGAACTCTTGTTTGCAATGAGTTGTGAAATGGGTTATTATTCCTTTGTATTTAGGTATTTTAATGCTTTTTTTACTACTTTTGCTTATTATAGCAATAGGAATATAAATGGGTTGTAGAAAAATAACACCTTTTCTTTCAGGTTTTTTTCTGATGTTGTGGTTTGTAATACTGCAATCAGTTGCAGGATACGCGCAGTACCACAATTTCAGGATTAATACCATAGAAGACCAGCACGGCAATAAGTCAGGGGCTACTTTTGCCATAGCAGAAGACCCCATGGGTTTTTTGTGGTTT
>SLIL01000112.1 GCA_007135645.1 Bacteroidales bacterium | reverse complement strand
TTCTCCAGTTATCGGTAGTATCATCGTATTTTGATTCTGACATGAAAGAGGGGCCTCCGGTTTTTGTGCAAAAATCCTTGTTTTTTCTTTTTAGGCCCCTGGCCAGGTTATTAGGCTACAGGTCATACAATGAAAAATACTCGGTGGCGCGAAGAGCGGGGTATTCTTAAACTAAACAAAATCATTGAATAATATTTCGGGCTTTCCTTTTTCGAAAAGGAGTTTTATTACATAAATGAGTCCACATACAAAAAGTCTATTGTCCACAGATTACACAGATTTTAATGCCTGACATGCAATAAATTGAAAAATTTATAATGATCACAAATTTGCCGAAAACAAGTTTTCGGAGTAGACTCATAAATTAAATGATAACATAACACTATTTTCCGGTAAATCAAAAATAAAGACCAAGTTTTAATACGAGATTGGCTTCGCCGAGCTTACGGTTCCTCACTCCACTTTGTTACGTTCTGAATGACAGGCACCAACCCCCTCCTCTTAAAAACACCTGGAAACCCTGTCATTTCGACCGAAGGGAGAAATCTCGTAAGTTTTACCGGACAACAATGATTGAAAAATTCGCTGGTTTTTACATTTCGAGGTTGGCGATTAAATAAAGGAATGAAAAATATTTTCAACAAAATGTAAAATAAAACATACACTATGAAAAAAATAATTATCTTTGTGTCGTAAAATATAAACACATTGTATAATCTTATTAACAAAGGAGGTTTTATGGGCCAACAAGAAAAACAATCCATCGTATCCATGATCGGCTCGGTGCTGGTCATTGGGTTTTATTCCATGTACATTTACAGAAACTACCTTTCTGCCGATCTGGAACTTCTCAATGATTTCCAGTTTTGGGGAAGATCATTTCTTTACCTGATTCCAATAGGAATTGCTGTTCAGATCGCCATTCATATTGTTTTTGCCATTTTCAACCGTATTGTTACCGGTGAAAACCTCACTGACTTTTCTGACGAGCGGGATAAGCTTATTGAGTTGAAATCCATTCGTATTTCACATTGGATATTTATTACGGGATTTATGCTCTCCATGGGTTCATTGGCTCTTGGAATGAAGCCTTATGTGATGTTTATCACACTGATATCAGCAGGCTTTTTGGCCAGCCTGGCATCAGAGATTGCTAAAATCATCTATTACCGGAAGGGGGTTTGATATGGGAAAGGACAAATTGTTTATTACCAACAACATTCGAAAACTGCGGTTTTTTGCCAACGAGATGACCCAACAGGAGCTGGCCGATAAAACCGGTGTAACACGCCAAACAGTGGTAGCCATCGAGAATGGAAAATATTTTCCTTCACTGGAACTGGCCTTTCGCATGGCACATATTTTTGAAGTAACCCTGAATGAAGTATTCAGCTATCATGCGGAAGTTGACCCTGTGCTTGCTAAAATCAACAAAAACAAAACCTGAATCCATTTCATAATTTAACTACCTTTCACACGGAAAACACAGGTAGAAAAAAAGTAAATCACCGGAAAGTATTCTGGTAACGCGGGGCATGTTCCCAAGCTATCTTCTGAACCAAGGGTTCGTTAATGTATAAGAAAATGCAATAGATACGCTGACCTGAAGGATTGCGCAAAATATGGCTAAACCAGTACAAATTGAAAATTATATGAACAAAGAACCAAGTCCTAACCAGTCCGGGAGCAAAGGAACTAAGCATGGTCATACTTATAACTATAAACCAATACTTATACTTGGTAAAACATGCTCATTGCTAATTACTATAATGGGGGTTGCCTATTTTTTTCTTATTCTTGGTTTATTGATTACAGGCAATTTTCAACTACCACCTCCCGTATTAGCACAAAATATGGGTGCAATTGTTGACTTAACAATATACTCTATTCTGGGGCTAATCAGCTTTATTAGCTTTCTGTTTAACAGTATCCTGGTAAATATTGGTTTTGTTGCATGGGGCTTGGTATTATATGTTGCAACCTGGTTGTTGTATAGGTATTTAGGTTTAAAGTATAGCTGAAAATAGTCATTTTTTCGAAATCACTTTAACAAGGAGTTGTTTTCGGCAGGGCCTCATTTTTCAACAACCCGTATTCACCTTGAATAAAAACTGGGTTTAAATTTTATAAAAACAGAAGGATTGTTACTTTTTTCATAGTACAGGCTAGTGATTATATTGTATCTCATCTTTCATGTAAAGCAGCATCAACGGGGAAAAGATCCTGCTTCCCTGTCTGGTCTTTACAGTAACGAATTTCCATAGGGTAATTTCACCATTGATGATAATGTAAGCCGAAGTTTCACCAATTTCGGGCAAATTGTATTGGTCCTCATCAATGTCTTCATAGCTCCCGTCTTCATGAAAAATCCGCACTAAGTCCACTTTAGGATAACTTTCGGTTCTGTGCATGCAGTCATTGAGCCGGATCTCATCCCATATCCATTGTTCATGGATTGCAGTTTCCCTAAGCATAGAATAATAATCTTTTGTCGTCTGGTTAAACAGTTCCCTAAAATTGACATTTTTTTCCGATGCCATCCTTTCAAGAAACTCCATTTGAAATGCCAGGGACCGGGGGAAATCAAAATAGTCGCTGTTTGTGCTATAATGGTGTTGTACCCATAGTTCATAATGCTTTTCTATATCGGGGTAATCTTTTTTTAATTGCCTGAATTCATTCACATTCAGAATGGCTGCCTCAAAGGTTTCAGGGCCTTTGTTCAAGGTGGATATTACATGGTATACCAGCTCACAGGGGTCGTTGGGCAAAGCTGATTTTTTTCCGGTTTTACCTGATGAGCGGCTTTCGCCTTCTTGCTGGCTTCCGCCGCAACCTGCAATTAGCAACACTGCTACAGCAATGATGTTTGCAATGATTTTTCTATTTTCCATGATTATTATTTAATTGTGTTAAAGTTTGCCAAATGTATCCTGTTTTACAAGACCCGCTGTTAAGGAAATGTTAATAAATTGTGAATTGATTAGTGTGATGTTTATCGGGATAGTTTCCGTGCAGGCCTTGAAGGTATGTTTTTAATTCCACTTCAGATTATTCGCTAATTTTTCATGGGATGTACCGCATTCAGCAATTTAACAAATCATTAAATTTCGGCATCCTTGCCATGATCCACCATCAAAATCATTATTTTCGTATCAAAGATATAATCAGCCATAAATAAACCTGACAGTTATGAATACTTTCTTTTTACGTTCCATGTGGATGCTCATTTTGGGGGCTTTTCTTTTTTCGCAATCAACCTATGGTCAGAAATGGGTTGTTTCACCTGAGGTTATTGGTCACGGCCATGGCGGTGCAACCATATCAGGCTTTGTTTTTTTCGATGAGAATAAGAATGGTACCCGTGATGCCGGTGAGGTCGGAGTTTCCGGGGTATTGGTATCCAATGGTCTGGATTGGGTGCGCACGGATGCAAACGGTTTTTACGAGATTGGGGTTCGGCCAGATATGAACCTTACCATTGTACAACCCTCAGGCTGGAGGTTGCCCACCGATGAACGGATGGTTCCGCAGTTTTTCTATATCCACAAGGAAGGTGGAACGGGTTATGAAATGCGTTTTGGCGGATTGCCCGATACCGGCCCGGCCCCCGCACAGGTCAATTTCCCCCTTATCAGGGAGGGTGCTGCCGGACAACAATTTGCCTGCGCCATACTTGCCGATCCCCAGACTTACTCAAACCAGGAACTGGCCTGGCTGCGTGATGGGGTATTTGCCGATATCCTAAACGGAGACTATCAACAGGGAGATTGCATGATCCAGCTGGGCGATGTGGTAGGTGATGATCTTGACCTGCTGGACCGCAACCTGGAGCTGGCGGCTGCAACCGGATTGACGCAGTGGCTGGTGATCGGAAACCATGATGTGGATTTTGACGCCAAAACCAACGATGACAAAGCGGACTCGTGGCGCCGGATATATGGACCCAACTACTATGCCTTTGAGATGGGGGATGTATTGTTTGTGGTGCTTGATAATATTTATTATCCCTGTGGCGAGGAAGATGTTGCACGGGGCAGGACCAACTGCGGAAACCCCGACCGCCCAACCTATAACGGGCGCTTAACCGAAACGCAATTTACATGGCTTCAGGGACTCATTGAAAATACCCCTGATGACAAGCTTATTGTGTTCAATACCCATATTCCCTTTGTTTCTTTTGTTGATGCCGGAAGTGGTCAGCATCAGCTGGATGAATTGCATAGGATACATCAAATGGTTGAAGGACGTGAAGCACTCGCAATAGCAGGTCATACCCATACCACTGAAAATCATTCTCCGGGTCAGCTTTTTGAAGGTTGGAGCGAAAGTACAGGCATTGGCCCGTTGCCCTTCAGGCATATGATCGCCGGTGCTGCTTCTGGTGCATGGTACCAGGGCGATTTTAATGTTTACGGGGTGCCCATGGCTTTGCAGCGTATGGGGGCACCCATGGGGTATTTCCATTTTGATTTTGATGGAGCCGATTACCGGGAGAGATACATCGGTGCCCGCATGGGCAGGGATCGCGGGCAGTGGATCGGTGTCAACACCCCGGCTTTTCGTCATTGGTTTGAAACCATTATTGAGTGGGTTTTCAAACATCCCTCAGAAAGGGATTCCATTCCGCCTTACTCCATCAATGACCTGCCCGATACACGGCTGCTCACTCCCGGGGATTTTGCTGATGGTGTATTCCTTACCGCCAATGTGTGGGCGGGTTCTGCAGAAACGGTGGTAAGGGCAACGCTTTCCACCGGAGAGGAACTGACCCTGGAGCGCACCCAGCAAGGTGCAGGTGAAGGACATATAAGGGCCTCTGAATGGGTTGATCCTTTCACAGCAGCGCGCCAGCTTTCGGTAGCCCGCTATGCTTACCGGAGTACCCGGGGCGAACAAAGGGCCCAGGGGCATGAGCTATTCAGGGGGAGCAGGTTTGGCCCTGCCCCACCGCAACCACAAAGATCTATTGCAGCCCACAACATGCACCTGTGGCGGGCACAATTGCCTGAATTGCCCCTGGGCATCCATTCCATAGAAGTGGTAAGCACCGATCGCAACGGAATAGAATACAGGGATAAGATTACCGTTGAAGTGAGGGCAGAGAGACCGGCACGCTTTTGGAGGCACGAGCTTTGGTGATGTGCCTTTCATGGATTATATAACCTGATGCCAGGTATGATTGTTACTGAACACCCATAATCCCACAGCACCCATTAAAAATCTCTTCTGCTCTTTTAATTCCAGATCTTCTGCAAATTTATTGAGCAGGTCATTGGCCATAAAGTATTTAAAATTGCGGTAATGGTCGCCACCAACAAACTTTTCTACCGCTTTGACAGCAAAACGACCGGCAATCCGGGTGTGTTTATCAAAACTGTAATCCACAACAATGATAAAACCATCTGCTTTTACAATACGTTTGGCTTCATCAAAAACCTTATGGGCAGTTTCTGCTTTCATTTCGTGCAACGAAAAACTCATAATGGCTGCATCAAAGGTGCTGTCATCAAAAGTGGTTGCTGAGGCATCCATTTTCAGGCAAAAATCCTTCAAACCATTGCGCCAGGCTTGTTTCAACATATTTTCTGATACATCAACCCCGATAGCATTGCTAATGTCCGCTTGTCTGAGATAACTGATCTGATTTCCTGTGCCACAACATAAATCAATAACTTTCCCAGCACCTTCATTCAAAATAACTTCTGCCACCGACCTGCGGATTTTGCGAACAGGAATATGTAAGACTTTGTCGTAAATACGGGCCAGAAATGGGCTGTAATGATTGTGAGATGACATCTTTAAAACGTTATTCAAAACACTTTCTTTAATAGGTGTTAAACTATGATGAGGTTAATTTGTTTCCGAAAAAGAGGATTTATGGTCCTTAGTCAGGGGCTATCATGAATATCACAGATGCTGATACCACATTTCTTAACATTCCCCTAACATTAAGTTAACATAAACTTTACTATAAAATAAACCCATTTTTTTTGTCTTCTCACAAGGTAACAATACTTTTATAGACTAATAGTTTATTTATTGTCTATGTCCTTAGTTTCCGAAGAATCAATACCTTACACTGCCACTAAATCTAATTGGCAGAGGTGGACTGCAGTAGCATTTTTAGTTTATATCTTACTTGTTGCAGTAGGTACCATTGGCGATGGTTTTAAAATTGCCTCAGCAGGCCATGCGGTATTGTTGTTTGATTTTGCTTCCAATCCGTTAATTGCACTAATCATTGGCATAGTTGCCACAGCATTGATTCAGAGCTCCAGTACAGTAACTTCTATTATAGTGGGAATGGTAGCTGGCGGCATGCCTCTTTCTATTGCCATACCAATGATCATGGGTGCTAATGTTGGCACCTCTCTTACCAGCACCCTGGTGAGCATTGGGCATATCCGTGACGGGGAAGAATTCCGGAGAGCGTTTTCAGCTGCAACCGTGCACGATAGTTTTAACTTGCTGGCGGTTGCTGTTCTCCTTCCCATTGAGTTATTGTTTAGCCCCCTTGAAAGACTTGCTGGTTATTTTGCACTGTATTTCAGGCCAGGCGCAACAGCTGATGTGGTGGGCATCAATCCTATGGGAACCATCCTTAAGCCTGCAACTGAGATGATCGGTTCTTTCTCAACACTGTTTCCTGGTGTTTGGGGAGGTATTATTATGATAATTATTGGTATCGCCATGATTTTGTTCGTGGT
>SLIL01000218.1 GCA_007135645.1 Bacteroidales bacterium | reverse complement strand
TTTTTTTTATATTTTCGTAGCCTGTTTTAAAAAGGTCTGATATAGCTGATTTCAAAGGTTTAAGGTGTAAAAAGAGAAAAGGATCAGGATGAAAAACTGCCCGTTGATTATTAAGTAAGCAAGAAAAACAAACCATATAATTATAAGTATTTTTTATAAATCCTATTTGCTATGCAAACAAAACTTCAGGAGTTAACCGAAAAGATTTACCAGGAAGGAGTAAACAAGGCCAGTGATGAAGCCGATAAACTTTTGGCCAATGCCAAAAAGGAAGCTGAAGATATTGTGGCCGAAGCCAGAAAAGAGGCTGAGGGCATTGTAAAGTCTGCTGAAAAGGAAGCCAGTGAATTGAAGCATAATTCCATGAACGAGCTGCAACTCTCAGCAAGGCAATTGATCTCTGACACCCGCCAGAAATTAGTCAATCTTATTGAAGGACAGGTGGTTGAACCTGAGGCGAGAGCTGCTTTTAAAGATGTGGAATTTACCCGTGAGGTAATTCAAGCCCTGGTCAAAAACTGGAACCCCAAAGAGGAGGAAGCGGTAGACATTACCCTGCTGTTGCCTGAAGAGAAACTGGCGGACTTTGAAAAATTCTTTAAAGGGAAAACTGCCGAATTATTGGGCAAGGGTGTTGAAATATCTTTTACAGAAAAAATAAAGGGGGGGTTTAAGATCGGTCCCAAAGATGGTGGATACCTGATCAGCTTCTCTGATGAAGATTTTGATAACCTGTTCAGGGAATACCTCAGGCCAAGGTTGATAGAAATGCTTTACAAGAAAGATTAAGTGCCTATGTTCTGCAATTTATCTGACAAGCAGCCTCCTGGCTGATAAAGAACAACAGAAAGCAGAATAAAGTTATTTAACTGGATCGTATTTTAATAAACAAAAATAAATACAAGTGAAGCGAAATTACTATTGCCTGGTAGCAGGCCTTCAGGATATAACACTCGACATTCATAAGCTTTCCAAAGGGCAGATGGAGTTCAGACAGGAACTTGAAGCCGAGCTGCATCCCGATGATTACGGCTTGTCCAACGTGTTGTTCTACCCTTACGACAATACCAATCTGTTGAATATGCTCTTAAAGAATGAAAAGGAGTTTGACTCCCGGGGTACTTTTGATCAGACGCAACTGGAGGAAAACATCAAAGAGTTGAACGGTGAACTGCCCCGTTATATGGAGGAGTTTATCAATTCCATAAAAAACCAGGAGCCAGTGATTCCTGACATGAGCCCTGAAAATCAACTCACATCCCTTTTTTATGACTATGCCTTGTCATTGGAAAATGACTTTATGGTCGCATGGTTCAGATTTAATCGCGATATGAGCAACCTGCTGACAGCCCTGGTGTGCCGTAACTATGATATTCCTTATGAAATGCAGATCATTGGCGATGATGATATCTCAGATACCATTCGCAGAAGCCATGCACGTGACTTTGGCCTGACAGCCGAAATACCCTGGATGGATGATCTGCTTAATATAGCCAAAAATGATGATGTTCAGGAAAGAGAAAAAGCCATCGATATGCTTAGATGGAATTACCTGGATGATGTTACTTTTTTTGAATATTTCACCATAAATAGGGTGCTGGCTTTTACTATAAAGCTGGGCATGGTAGAAAGATGGCTCGCTCTTGACAGGGAGCATGGCAGCAAAATGTTTGGAGAGCTGCTTAATGAACTCAAATCAAGCTATAAATTACCCGAATCATTTACTGAAAAATAAATATATATGAAGTCAATAGGTAAGGTAACCGGAATTATTGCCAACCTTGTAATTGTTGAAACCCGCGAGCGTGTTGCACAAAATGAGATTTGCTTTATCAAGCATGATGATACACGACTCATGGCCGAGGTGATTAAGATCATGGGCCATAAAGTATATGTGCAGGTGTTTGAAAGTACGCGCGGTTTGAAGGTTGGTTCAGAAGTAGAATTTGCCGGGCATATGCTCGAGGTAACCCTCGGCCCCGGATTGCTGTCGAAAAACTTTGACGGTCTGCAAAATGACCTGGATAAGATGACAGGGATTTTTCTGAAGAGGGGCGAATATACCGATCCCCTTGAAAAAGACAAAGAGTATGAATTTGAACCCCTGTCCAAAGAAGGTGATAAAGTAATTGCCGGAAGTTGGTTGGGTGAAGTGAAAGAAAACTGGATCGGACATAAAATTATGGTGCCTTTTGCATTTAACGGTGAATTTACCGTAAAAAGCATTACCAAAAAAGGGTCCTATAAGATGAACGACACCATGGCTGTACTTGTGGATAAAGATGGCAAAGAGCACAAGGTATCTATGGTTCAGAAGTGGCCTGTAAAAGTACCCATCAGGGCATTTAAAGAAAAACCCAGACCGTTTAAGGTACTGGAAACCGGGGTGCGGGTATTTGATACACTCAACCCTATAGCCGAAGGGGGAACAGGGTTTATCCCCGGGCCTTTTGGTTCTGGTAAAACAGTTCTTCAGCATGCCTTATCAAAGCAGGCCGAGGCCGACCTGGTAGTGATTGCTGCCTGCGGTGAACGGGCCAATGAGGTTGTGGAGATCTTTACCGAGTTTCCCGAGCTGGACGATCCCCGCACTGGTCGTAAGCTCATGGAGCGTACAACCATTATTGCCAATACTTCCAACATGCCTGTAGCGGCACGTGAGGCATCGGTTTATACGGCCATGACCATATCTGAATATTATCGTGCAATGGGGCTCAAAGTATTGCTCCTTGCCGATTCCACCTCGCGCTGGGCGCAGGCTCTCAGGGAGATGTCGAACCGTATGGAAGAACTTCCCGGGCCTGACGGATTCCCCATGGACCTTCCGGCAATTATTTCAAACTTCTACTCAAGGGCTGGTTATGTGTTCCTCAACAATGGAGAGTCGGGTTCTATTACTTTTATCGGAACGGTTTCTCCGGCAGGTGGTAACCTCAAGGAGCCCGTTACTGAGTCTACCAAAAAGGCGGCACGGTGCTTCTATGCATTATCTCAACAAAGGGCCGATAGCAAAAGGTATCCCGCCATTGACCCCATCGAAAGCTATTCCAAATACCTGGAATATCCTGAAATTGTGGAGTATCTGAACAAAAACAACGGCGAAAACTGGACTACCAATGTGTGGTTCATTAAAGATTCACTGCTCAGAAGCAAGGAAGTATATGAGCAAATCAATATCCTGGGTGATGACGGTGTTCCTCTGGATTATCATATTACCTACTGGAAAGGGGAAGTGGTAGACTTTGTAATTTCGCAGCAGGATGCTTTTGATAAGATTGACCAGCGGTCGGAATTTAAAAGACAACGTTACATGCTTGAAAAGGTAGTAGACGTTTTAAAATCTGAATACAAGTTTGAATCCTTTGAAGAGGTTAACCCATATTTCAAAAGGATGATCAACCAGTTTAAGCAAATGAACTATTCGGAATTTGAAAGCGAAAAGTTCAAAAAGAATGAAAAAGAACTTGAAGTAATAATCCAAGAAAGAAAGGTAGCTTAATGGAAAAGGACACAAAAGCATTTCAGCGCGTATATACCAAGCTGTTTCAGCTTACCAAGGCAACCGTATCACTGAAAGCCTCAGGTATCGGTAATGAGGAGCTTGCCATTGTTGACGGACGCCTTGCCCAGGTAGTGAAAATCATGGAAGATATTGTTACCCTGCAGGTATTTGCCGGTACTGAAGGTATCGCCACCGATGCAGAGGTGATCTTTACCGGTAAGGCACCCACCCTCAAGGTTGGGGAAGACCTGGCAGGCCGGTTCTTCAATGCCTACGGTGAACCCATCGATGGCGGACAGATCATGGGCGAAGAAAGAGAGATTGGTGGCCCCAGTGTAAACCCGGTAAGGCGTAAGCAACCCTCGGAGTTTATCGCCACTGGTATTGCAGGTATCGACCTCAACAACGCGTTGGTTACCGGGCAGAAAATTCCGTTTTTTGCCGATCCTGACCAGCCTTACAACCAGGTAATGGCAAATGTGGCGCTGCGTGCTGAGGCAGATAAGATTATTCTGGGAGGTGTAGGTCTTACCAACGACGATTACCTTTATTTTAAAAGAGTATTTGACGATGCTGGCGCCCTGGACCGTATTGTAGGCTTTATCAATACCACAGAAAACCCGCCTGTTGAACGACTGCTGGTGCCGGATATGGCCCTGTCAGCGGCAGAATATTATGCCTCTGAAAAAGGACAAAAGGTTTTGGTATTGCTCACTGACCTTACCCTTTATGCCGATGCACTGAGTATTGTTTCTAACCGGATGGATCAGATCCCCTCCAAAGACAGTATGCCCGGCTCTCTCTATTCCGACCTTGCCCGTTTGTATGAGAAAGCAGTGCAGTTTCCCGATGGTGGATCAATTACCATTATTGCTGTAACCACCCTCTCAAGTGGTGATATTACCCACGCTATTCCTGACAATACAGGATATATTACTGAGGGGCAGTTGTTCCTGCGCAAAGACTCTGATATTGGTAAGGTAATTGTTGACCCCTTCCGCTCCCTGTCGCGTCTGAAGCAGCTGGTAATTGGTAAGCGTACCCGTGAAGACCATCCGCAGGTGATGAATGCTGCTGTACGTTTGTATGCCGATGCCGCCAACGCCAAAACAAAACTGGAGAACGGCTTCGACCTCACGGATTACGATGAGAGAACACTCGATTTTGCCAAAGCCTATTCAGAAAAGCTCCTGGCGATAGACGTAAACATTGAGGTGGATGCCATGCTTGAAACAGCATACGAGCTTTTTGGTAAGCACTTCTCGCCTGTTGAAGTAGGTCTGAAGCAGGAGTTTGTAGAAAAATACTGGAAGAAATAGTGAACAGGTTAATGTGTTTTAATTTCAGAGATAAAATCAGATGATTAGTATCGAATCTTATAATTATCTAAACAGCAGATTTTCTGCTCACTGGTCACTAGTCTCTAGTCACTGGTTACTAATCTCTGGTCTCTATAACACAAACCTCTAACAAACAAGTTATGGCTATTAAGTTTCAATACAACAAAACCTCTTTACAGCAACTTGAGAAGCAGCTAAAGATAAGGGAAAAGGCATTGCCGACCCTGAAAAATAAAGAAGCTGCCTTGCGGGTTGAAGTAAAAAAGGCCAAAACAGAAGCTGAGAATCGTGAACAGCAACTAAAGAAAAAGCTTGAGGATTATCAGCATGCGGTGGAGATATGGGGTGAGTTTGATAATGATCTGGTCGCAGTGGAAGATGTTGAGCTTTCCATAAAGAAGATTGCCGGAGTAAAAACACCCGTACTGGAAGGTGTTTTGTTTACCGTAAAGGAATTCAGCATCTTTAATAAACCCTCCTGGTATCTTGATGGGGTGGCGATCTCCAAAGAACTGGCTCAGATAGCCATTGAGAGTGAGGTGTTTAACCAGAAGATGCGTCTGCTCGATCATGCCCGTCGCAAAACCACCCAAAAGGTGAATCTTTATGAGAAGGTACAGATTCCTGGCTTCCAGGACGCTATCAGGAAGATCAAGCGTTTTATGGAAGACGAGGAGAACCTTTCGAAAGCTGCTCAAAAGATTGTAAAATCAAGAATGGAAGTGGAGGAAAGTGTATGATACAACCCATGTTAAAATATTCATTCCTGGTTTATCACAAGGAGTACCGTAAATTTCTGCTCGATTTGCGCCGAAGAGGTATGGTGCATATTATTGAAAAGGAAAAGGAACTTACTTCGGAGATCAGGGATAAATTCGACCATATCAAAGATGTGGAAGCCGTTATCAAGTTCCTCTCCAAAAGAGAGGTTGAAAGAAAGGATGCAGATTGTTCCCTTTCAGGTGCCGAAGCCTTTGATATTGTCAAAAATGGTATGGCGGACCTGGAGGCTAAGCAGCAACTTCTGAATATTCTGAAAAAAGAATATACCCTTGTGGAGCCCTGGGGCGATTTTTCGCGTGAGACCATAAAAAAATTGGCCGAAAACCGCCTTAAAATCAGGTATTACACCACATCGGCAAAGGGTTTCGAGAAAAAGTGGCTCGCGGAATATCCCATTGAAGTGATCTCGCACCATGCCGGCCAAGTCTATTTTGTGATGCTCGAGAAGGGCTACCTCACCGAAGAGATCCCTGCCGAAGAAATGCGTGCCCCCGATCGTCCGCTTTCAGAAATAAAAGCCGATATCGAAAAAACGGAAAATGAGATCAAAGAGCTCAATGCACTATTCGATAAACATGCCTCTGAAAGCATGAACGCTATAGACCGGTACTGGAAGCAGATGGTAGAATCAGTTGAGTTTGATAAAGCAATTATGCATACCCGCCACGAGGCTGAAGAGAAAGTGATGCTGCTGGAAGGCTGGGTGCCTGAAAAACAGAAGGAAGAACTGATCCAGTACCTTGATAAGCAAAACATCCTGTATGCCGAAGAGCAAGCCAAAGAAGAAGATAAGGTTCCCATTAAGCTGGAGAATAGTCGCTTTTCGAAGCTGTTTGAACCTATAGGCGATTTTTACGAATTGCCCAATCACCGCGAGCTGGATCTTGTTCCATTCTTTGCCCCGTTTTACATGATGTTTTTTGGTTTCTGCCTTGGCGATGCTGGCTATGGCCTCTTTATTGTTGCCATGGCAGCTATCTTTAAGCCTAAATTCCCGAAATTCAAATCCATCCTTACCCTGGCACAGGTGCTGGGTCTTTCTACGGTAGTATTTGGTATGCTTACCGGTACCTTCTTCGGGATCGACCTCATCAACGCCGAGATTGCATGGCTCGAAGGGGTGCGCAGGTTTATGGTTGATCCATCACAATTGTTCTACCTGGCCATTATTCTTGGAGTGGTTCAGATTGTGTTCGGATTGTTTATCAAGGTGGTCAATATAACCCGTACCCGGGGATTCAGGTATGCCTATTCCACCATTGGGTGGCTGATCCTATTGCTGGGGTTCGGTGCATTGTATGGCCTTAATGCTTCAGGAAATGTATCAGAGTCGATGTATTCTACGCTTTTGTATGTGATACTGGCTGTTTCCGGATTGCTGATCCTGATCCTTAACAATCCAAAAAGGAACATCCTTGCCAACTTTGGAGCCGGAGTATGGGATACCTATGGTATGCTGACCGGCCTGCTGGGCGACCTGCTTTCTTATCTGCGATTGTTTGCCCTGGGGGTTTCCAGCGCGATCCTGGGTATGGTATTTAACAGTATGGCGATGAACATGAAGCCCGACAATATTATTCTGGGGCCATTGGTTATGCTCATCATCCTTGTGTTTGGTCATTCCATTACCCTGTTTATGGCTGCACTGGGGGCATTTGTACACCCCATACGTCTTACGTTTGTTGAATTCTATAAAAATGCCGGTTTTACCGGTGGAGGAAAAAGATATACACCATTTAAAAAATTAACTTAATTGTTTCACTTAAACTAAATTAAAAATTATGGAACCTATTGTTTTAGCTTATATCGGAGTCGGAATCATGGTGGGCCTTTCAGGTGTTGGTAGTGCTTTTGGTACATCCATTGCCGGTAATGCTGCTGTGGGAGCAATGAAAAAGAACGAGGATGCATTTGGTAATTATATATTGCTTACTGCTCTTCCTGGTAGCCAGGGTCTTTATGGTTTTGCCGGATACTTTCTTTTGAGCACCTTTGGTTTGCTCGAAACTGGTATTGGCTGGGCTGAAGCAGGTGCTGTATTTGGTGCTGGTATTGCTTTGGGTCTTGCAGGTTTGTTGTCGTCTATTCGTCAGGGTCAGGTTTGTGCCAATGGTATCGCTGCTATAGGCTCTGGATATGATGTAGGAACCAAAACCCTTATCCTTGCTGTATTCCCTGAGCTCTATGCAATTATTGCACTTGCTGCAACCTTCTTTATCGGAAACGCTTTTGCAGTATAAAAAAAAGCAACTTATTACCCCTAACCGCATTCCTTCCTACGGGATGCGGTTTTTTTGTGCCCGATTGAACCCCCGAGCAGCAGAATGAAAGGCAAAATAGCTACCTTTGTTCTCTATGGAAATTAAACCCGGACAATACAATACCCTGAGGGTGGTAAAGAAAGTTGATTTTGGCATTTATCTCGATGGCGGAGAGATGGGTGAAATCCTTATGCCTGCAAAATGGGTGCCTGATGGAACCGCACCAGATGATCTACTGGAGGTGTTTATCTATTTTGATTCAGAAGACCGTCCTATTGCTACCACCCTTAAACCAAAAGCTGTAGTAGGAGAGTTTACTTTTCTTGAGGTGATGGATGTTACGAATATTGGAGCATTTCTTGACTGGGGGCTGGATAAAGATGTGCTTGTTCCATTCAAAGAGCAGAAAGCTAAAATGGAACAGGGAAAAAAGTACCTCGTCTATTTATACCTTGATCCGCGCACCAAAAGAATTGTTGCTTCTGCCAGAATAGAAAAATACCTGGACGTGGAGCCGGCAGATTATGTTCAGGGGCAAGAAGTAAACCTGATCATCTGGATACGCTCTGAGATGGGCTACAAAGCCATTGTTGATCAGAAGCACCTGGGGTTGCTTTATAAAAATGAGATTTTCAGTGAAATCCATACAGGAGAAAAGCTGAAAGGGTATATCTCACAAGTCAGGCCGGATGGTAAGATTGATCTTAGCCTTCAGAAGCAGGGTTTTGAAAACCAGGTGGACGAACTTTCTGAGCGGATCCTCAGGTTGCTGAAGGAGGAAGAAGGATTTCTTCCTGTAATGGATAAAACGCCGCCGGAGCAAATTTACCAGATGTTCAACATGAGCAAGAAGAATTTTAAAAAAGCACTGGGAAACCTCATGAAAAGAAAAATCATCTCCATTGGTGAGAATGGCATATCATTGTTGCAATCCGGTTAATTTTCCGCAAGGATTGAGCAAACTTAACCAGGAGTTGTTTAAGATGTAGAACAAAAACTCTATACCCATGCAAAAATATTTTTTTGAATACTACAAAACCCTTGCATCAGGATTGATGCTGTTGTTATTTACTATTACCGTTTATGCACAAACACCCACGCATGTGCCCCGTGACAGAACTGAACCTGTAAACTTCTTTGAATCCACGGAAAATATTATTTTCTTTGTTGTTTTGCCCCTTCTTATTGTCGTTTTTTACTTTCTGTGGAAGAGAGATGTGAAAAAAAGGCAGGATAAACAAAAGGATCAATCATGATCAGAACATTTTTCAGGGATTTTGTGCAGGAGGTATCAGGATATTATGACGGGTTGGTGACCCTAAGCCCAAGGCTTTTGCTTGCCGTTCTTATTATTACTGCCTCCTGGTTTATAACCCGATCTATCAGACATCTTACCGATAAAAGACTTAAAAAGCAGCTGGAAGACCCGTTGCTTGCTGAGTTTCTTTCTACCATGATCAGATCGGTTTTATTTATTATCGGTTTGTTGTTTGCTTTTAAAGTGCTCGGGCTGGGTGGTGTTACGGCAAGTATCCTGGCGGGAGCCGGCATTACGGCATTCATTATTGGTTTTGCCCTGCGTGATATTGGTGAGAACTTTCTCGCTGGCATTCTTATGGCTTTTAAGCGACCTTTCAGGGTGGGGGATTTCGTGGAGACCGGTCCTGTAAAAGGGCGTGTAGTGGCACTTAGCCTCAGAGATACACACATTAAAGCCCCCGACGGAAAAGATGTTTTCGTGCCCAACGCCAATATTATTAAAAACCCTTTGTTCAACTATACTGTAGACGGTTTCCTGCGGTTTGATTTTGTAGTAAGTCTTTCTTCCAATACGGATTATGAGGCAGTCATGAAAACCATTCATGATGCGGTAGATCAGGTAGAAGGGGTATTGCGACGCAGAAGAAAAACATCTGTTTTTGTATCAGGTATTGCACCCGGCAGGGTAGATGTAACGGTGAGTTTCTGGGTAGATAATTTTAAAATCAAAACATCGGCAGATACTGTTCGGTCTGAAGTGATTATGAGGGTGCAAAAAGAACTGGATAAACTTACAGGTGTATAAAAACCTTTATAAGTTCTGAATCTTAAAATGGATGATCTTTCTGATTAGCCTGCTGAGTTCTTTTTTACTCCAAATCCTGAGGTGATCCTGTCCAGAATAATGGCAAGAATCACAACAACAAGGCCAGCTTCAAATCCCTGCCCAACCTGTAATCTTTGTATTCCTCTCAAAACATCTTCTCCCAAACCACCAGCTCCAATCATAGCGGCAATAACAACCATAGATAAGCCCAGCATGATAGATTGGTTAAGTCCGGCCATGATTGTTGGTTTTGCAACCGGAATCTGCACTTTCATTAGCTTTTGTAATTCAGTAGCTCCAAAAGCATCTGCTGCTTCCACCAGTTCCTTTGGAACCTGTCTGATTCCCAGATTGGTAAGTCTGATGAGTGGAGGCAGGGCAAATACAAAAGTCGCTACCACCCCCGGCACCAGCCCTAGCCCAAAAAACATAACTGCCGGGATGAGATAAACAAAAGCAGGCATGGTTTGCATGAAGTCCAGTATAGGTCTCAAAATATTATTGAACCGGTCGTTGCGGGCAGCAAGTATTCCCATCGGTAATCCCAATGTAACAACGAGAATCTCGGCTGACAGCACCAGGGCAAGGGTTTCCACAAAGGCCTCCCAAAGTCCGATATTTTCAGTAACCAGCAACCCCACCAGGGCAACAATGCCGTTTTTCCATCCTGCCATATACCATGTTAACAGGGCAATAAAAAGGATTAATACTATCGGTGGCAGGAAAATCATTCCATCTTTCAGGCTGGTAACAATAAAAAGCACAAAAGTACTGAAACCATCAAACACGGTAGCCAGCTCTTTTTCAAGATAATCTACAATGTGGGTTATCCACTCATTTATTGGTATTCTGAAGGGGAGCATTTCTTTAGTATTGAGTGATTAAATAAATGTCTTTATCAATTTTTACCTGAGTCCACTCCGAAAACTTGTTTTCGGCAAATCTGTGATCATTATTAATTTTTCAATTCATTGTATATCAAGCCTTAAAATCTGCGTAAATCTGTGTAATCTGTGGGCAATAGACTTTTTGTAGTGGGCTCTTACCTTAAAATCAGATTTCTGACCGAAAACAATAATATTTATTCTTCAGGTACATTTGCTGTGTTTTTCTCAGGAGAGGTATAAGATTCAGAAAGAGCAGCAATTACGGCTCCTTTAACAATTACCCCTTTGAGCCTGTTGCTGGAGTCTACAACGGCAATAGGGCCGTAGTCATGATCACTATACATGTTTATGATTTCACTCAGAGGGGTGCTTTCATCAATCCCTTCTGTTTTGTGGATTAGTTTACTGTCAAGGGGTATATCTTCTTTTTCTTTATTTTGATTGATGTAGTCTGCCAGTTCATTTGCTTTTATATAACCCTGCAATTCTTTGCGCGTATTGGTTATCAGAATTCCTGTCAATCCTTTTTTTCTGATCTTACGAAGAATTGTACGAGGGCCGTCGGCAGGAAAAGCAGTGTCTTCGGGGTTCTGCATTACTGAATCGGCAGTTAATATAGCAGAGCGATCCATGTCTTCCACGAAAGCTTTTACATAATCATTGGCTGGTTTTGAGATGATTTCTTCTGCAGTTCCAATCTGAATAATCTGGCCATCATTCATAATTGCAATACGATTACCGATGCGAAAGGCCTCATCAAGGTCGTGTGTTACAAAAATGATCGTTTTTTGCATCTGGTCTTGTATCATGAGCAATTCATCCTGCATTTGGCGCCTGATAATAGGGTCAAGGGCGCTGAAAGCTTCATCCATGAGTAAAATATCTGCATCTACTGCAAGCCCCCTTGCCAGCCCGACACGTTGTTGCATCCCCCCGGAGAGTTCGGCCGGATAACTGTCTTCGTTTCCTTCCAGGCCCACCAGTTTAATTACTTCCGTAGCTTTTTTTGCTCTTTTAATTTTATCAATACCTTGCAGTTCAAGACCAAACTCTACATTTTCCTGTACTGTGAGATGAGGAAGTATTGCAAAGTTCTGAAATACCATACCGCAAAAATGTTTCTGCCTGAAAATACGCAGTTGTTTTTTGTTAAGGCGGGTTATATCCGTATTATCTATAATTATTTCTCCTTGAGTGGGTTCATGTAGTCGGTTTATTAATCTCTGCAGCGTTGATTTGCCACTGCCCGATAGACCCATTAGTACAAATATCTCACTGTTTTTTACAGAAAAAGAAACATTATATACCCCAACCTTTTGTCTTTGTTTTTCTAAGATCTCCTTTTTAGAGACTCCTTTATTAAGGGCCTCCAGGGCTTTTAAAGGCTTCGGACCAAATATCTTGGATAAATTTTTTACAACAATTTTATCGTCCATATTGCATATCTGACATATAAAGGAAAAATAAATACTGCCGGTTAAATCAGAATTAAACCGGCAGCATTTAAGTGATTTACCCATTTAAAGAATAGTGATTTAGCTTATTCGAGCCAGGAATCAACTGTTTCCGGATTTTCTTCTATCCACTGTCTGGCAGCATCCATAGGCTCCATTCCATCCTGAATGAGTATCATTACTTCTGCCATCTGATCTGAGGTCCAGAAAAAGTTATCTAGAAATTCAAACACCTGTTGGTCTTTTGATTGCAGATCAGGATGCACAATTGTTGCAATATGCTCCTCTTCTCCAAGGGTTTGGAGAGGATCTTCCAGGTATTTCAGATCAAATGCAGCAAATTTCCAGTGGGGTGTCCAGCCAGTAACCGCGATCCATTCCTCTCTTTCAATGGCACGACGCAGAGCTGCTGTCATCGCTGCATCAGAGCCAGAAACCAGCCTGAAGTTATCAAGATTATAATCATCTAATACTCTTTCGCTGGCTGCCATAAGGCCTGCACCGGGGTCAATCCCGGTTATTTCGCCATTAAATCTGTCGGCATAGTCGTTCAGCTCTTCTATGCTGTTAAGAGTTACATATTCGGGTACTACCCATCCCAGGCGGGCTCCCTGAAGGTTCGGCCCAAGGTTGATCACCTCGTCCCGGGTCTGTTCAAGGTAGGCGGAGTGAGTAACCGGGAGCCAGGCAGCTACTATGGCATCAAAATCTCCACGGGCAACGCCCAACCACATAGGGCCTGCATCAACAGCAGTAAGAGATACTTCTTTGTCGAGTCTGTCTTCTAATACAGCTGCCACGACATGAGTAGATGCAATTTCAGAATCCCATAAAACATATCCCAGCTCTATGGTCTCAGATTCCGACTCGCAGGAACTAAATGTAATTAATATACCTGTTAGAGCCATGACAGATAATAGTCTGATAAAAAACTTCTTTTTCATAATAGATTGTTTTTGAGGTTTGTATTTGATGAACTTTCGATATTGGCACTTTGCAGATTATCTGGGTCCTCATTATCAGAGAATCAGAAATAATACCCGATATTGATATTAAACCTCAGGTTCCAGTCAATATCATCAACCGGTATAGGATTACCCTGGTTATCAAGATGACCGGCTCCCAGGCCGGTTCCAAAATAATCGGTTAGCCAGGGGTGGTTCTTGCCCAATGCAAAATCAACATACGTAAATACTCTGCCGGCGGTGAGCATAAAACCCGGGACAATCATAATCGAACTTTCAAAGGTAACAGGGTTATTGTCAACCAATATATCCCCGTCTTTAATCATTAACGAATAATCAAAGTAGGGCAAAACACTGCTTATAGGCCCCCAGTTTACAGGTATGTTGTAGGCCAGCCCCGCGGTAATAATAGATGCTCTTGCTGCTACCCCATCGCCATAATAAGGGTCACCGTAGGCGCCCATTTGCACACGATTTAATAAATTGCCTTCATCGTCGCGTGCCTTGTAGTGGTAGTTTGTGTATTGCAACTTGATATTGGCGTTGCCAAAATTGGATTGTGAATGCACGGCCCATGCATTCCCATATTCGATATCATTGAGAACAGAATTGTAAATTCCTTTCAGCTGTGCCGAGACACCAACTTCAATATTCTCAAAGATATTGTAAACGGTTCGCACGTTAAACTGATTCATCTCCCTTATTGAGGCTGTTGCCCCGGTTTCTGAAAGACTGCCTGCTTCGTCAGGAACAATATTGTAGGAGTAGGTGCCCGCCCCAGGGCCTCCAAAGCTGGCACTTCCGTAGGCAGGACCCGCAGGATCAGATTGCCTGAAATAGGCCACAGCAATGTTAAGGTTCTCTGTAAAATCATAGTTGAACTTTATTCCCATGTTGTAGTCGTCCTCCAGTCCGACATAATAGGGTATTAAAAACCACCAGCTATTGGAGTTATAGTCAAGGTTGCCAAAAGGAACGCGGGTTACTCCCAACTGCATGTTCAAATTATCTGAAAAACTATAACCCAGGTACCCATGATGAATAAAGTGGGTATTAAAGGTAGGATAAAAACGGTATTCAAAATCCAGTGTTACTCCACTATAGCTAGCAGCAACATTTAAACGCCATGTGTCCAGGGTTGCATAGGTGCTGGTAGGCTTAGGATCGCTTTCATAATGCTGGCTTACTATGTTCAAACGAAGAGCGCCACCAAATCTCAGAAAATCTTCATTTGTCTCTTCCTGATCCTGAGAAAAGGAGAGCAGCGACAAGCTTGCGAAAGAAAGAAAAAGTAGTAAAAGTTTCATAAATCTTGTTTATTGGTTTTTATTTCGTGAGTTAATCGATAAAAATTAAATGCGTAATGCTCACAAAATGTGAGAGATACGTTTGTATTATGGTTTTTTTGATTATCAGGGTGCAGCCAGGAATATTTACAAATATACAAATGATTAGGAAAACGACCTTTTTATGTAATTTTTTCTTTAGCTATATTTTTTAGTACATTTGTTTTTTAAATAATTGATTTTAAACTAATTATACAAAAACACAATATATCTTTTATATATAGACAGGTATGAAGAAGCAGACAGATGAAAAAACAAAGCCGGTCAAAAGTATAAATAAGTATTTTGAAATAGATCCATGGGTGTTTTGGCCATCTTCAGTGCTTATTGTTATTTTTATTGCCGCAACGTTGCTGGTAGGGGAGCCTATGGAGAAAGTTTTTGCCGGAATCCAGGACAGCATTTCCGAGTATGGAGGGTGGTTTTTTGTTTTATCGGTAAACCTGTTCCTGATATTTTCGCTTTATATTGCATTCAGTAAATTTGGCAATATTCGTCTGGGTGGCAGGACTGCCAAACCTGAATTCAAAAGGGCATCATGGTTTGCCATGCTTTTCAGTGCAGGAATGGGAATTGGAATTCTGTTCTGGAGTGTGGGAGAGCCTGTTTTGCATTATGTAAGTCCACCTGTAGGTGCAGGCGAAACCGTTGAAGCAGCCCGAAAGTCGATGCAATATACTTTTTTGCACTGGGGGCTTCATGCATGGGGTATTTATGCTCTTGTAGGGATGTCGCTGGCTTTTTTTACGTTTAATAAAAAACTACCCCTTACCATAAGTTCTGTTTTTCATCCTCTGATTGGCGATGGTATACATGGCAGGCCAGGTAAAATAATTAATGTACTTGCTGTGGTTGCAACTTTGTTTGGACTGGCAACATCGCTTGGGTTGGGGGTGCAGCAGGTTAGTGCAGGATTGAACCATCTGCTGGGTTGGTCAGATACCACCAATATGCAGGTGCTTCTTATCGGGCTTATTACGTTGGCTGCTACCGGATCTGTTGTGGCAGGTCTTAGCCATGGAGTTAAAAGGCTCAGCCAGCTGAATATTATTATTGGGGCTTTCTTTCTTCTGTTTATGCTTATTGTAGGGCCATCTTTGTTTATATTTGGTTCTTTTGTGCAAAATATTGGCGGATACCTTCAGAATTTTTTTGAACTGAGTTTCTGGACTGAAACCTACACACAATCAGACTGGCAAAAGAGCTGGACGGTATTTTACTGGGCCTGGTGGATCAGCTGGTCACCCTTTGTTGGGATGTTTATTGCACGTATATCGCGAGGACGCACTTTACGGGAGTTTATTCTGGGAGTACTTATAGTACCTACAATTATAACATTCCTCTGGTTATCTGCCTTTGGCGGATCGGCACTTTTTCTTGAACTTAACGGGCTTGCCAACATCACAGCAGCAGTTCAAAATAATGTAGCTACATCATTATTTGTACTCCTGGATCAGTTTCCCATTGGTGCTTTTACTTCTGTGGTGGGTATTGTGTTGGTAACCAGTTTTTTTGTTACCTCTTCTGACTCGGGTTCGCTTGTTATAGACAGCCTTACTGCAGGTGGTAAACTGGATGCACCGGTGGCTCAAAGGGTATTCTGGGCGGTTACCGAGGGAGGTGTTGCAGCAGTATTACTGATTGGAGGCGGATTGGGTGCCCTGCAAACAGCTGCCATTACTACGGGACTTCCTTTTACAATACTACTTCTTATTATGACCTACAGCCTTACCAAGGGCCTTTCTCAGGAGCATATAAAACTAATGCGTTTCGACCTGGAAAAAGAAAAAAAATCCTATCGTGATATCGTTACAGATGTTGTCTCAAAAAGAGAGAAAAAGAAATCATAAACAAAGCAGATATGTATAAATTTGGAAATATTCTTGTTTGTCTGGATCTAACAGAGATGGATGAATCTCTGATCGGGTATGCCAACTTTCTGGTGGAAACTTTTACCCCCTCCTCTGTTACATTTATTCATGTAATGGACACCTATGAAATTCCCGAGGAAATACTATCAGAATCGGATGATGCCGAAGGAAGATCATTGAAAGATATTTTGCTTGAAGAGATAAAAGATAAAGTTGATGAGTATTATAAGTGCTTTGAGCAGCTCAAGCCTGGGGTTGTTATGGAAGAAGGCCTAACGGTGGAGAAGATTGTTAAGTATGCAGAAAAGCATAAAATCGATCTTGCTCTTATGGGTAAAAAAGTAGGTTATGTTGGAGAGGGTGGCGTTGTGAAGAAAATTATTGGCCTCATTCCTGCCTCTGTATTGTTGATCAGCGAAACTTCGCCTTATAAGTTTGAGAAAATCATGGTTCGTACCAATTTTGCCAATCCTTCTGTAGTAGCATACAAGATGGCAACCTACATTAAGGGTATTACCGGAGCAGCGATTGAGTTTCATAATGTTTACAAATTGCCTTATAACTATTTTCCCGAGCAATCTTCTGCAGCAGTACAAAAAATTAGAGCCCGTCTTAAGCCTTACATGGACAAGAAGTATTCGAAATTTGTTAAAAAATATTCCTTGCCAGATAGTATTCCCTTTGATTATTCGGTTGATGTAAAAGGAGATGAGGCCCAGTCGTTGTACAATTATGCCGTAAGAAATCAGGTTGATCTCGTGGTTACCGGAACCAGGCTGAAGTCTCATCTTGCCAATATTATTATGGATAGTACATCGGAAAAGCTTGCTGGGGTAGAAAAAAATGTATCGGTTTTGATCGTTAAGGATATTAAAGAATTCGTAGGGTTTTTCAAAGCATTATTTGAATAAAAAACATTATTATGAAAAGGATAGGATTTCTTTTTTTTGTATCATTATTGATCTTTTCCAGTTGCAAAGCCCCTTCAGACAGGGAGCGTAGCGAGAAAGATCACCTGAGAATCGTTTATACTGACTGGTCGGAAAGCATGGCGCTTACCTACCTTACATCTATACTCCTTGAGAGAGATCTGGGGTTCGGTGTAAGTTTGAAAATGACAGAGGTAGACAATGTTTTTAATGAAATTGCATCAGCAGAAGCAGATATTTTTGTGGATGCATGGCTGCCTTCAACGCATAGCGAATATCTGGCACTTTATGAAAACCGTATCGAAGTACTGGGGATAAACTATCAGCCTGCCCGCACAGGATTTGTTGTTCCCAAATACATGGATATTGAAAGCATCGGGCAGCTCAATGATTATTACACCGGCCCAATAGCGGGGATAGACACTACAGCCGGTATTATGCGTGTTGCCAGGGAAGTCATTGAAGCGTATGGGCTACAGAATGAGTTAAGGGTATTGTCAGAAGAACAGATGATAGGGGAACTAAGAAATGCCGTTCGCCGGCAGGAACGAATTGTTATTACAGGCTGGGATCCTCATTGGATGTTTTTCAGGTATGATCTTAAGTTTCTCATGGATCCTTTGGAGATTTTTATGCAGGAAGAGCAAATTTACTCCATAGCCCGCACCGGATTTGCGGATGAAAATCCTGTAGTTGCTACGTTTCTCGAAAGAATGGTGCTTACCGAACGACAAATGAAATCGTTGTTGTTTGAAATGCACCTGAGTGCTGATCCTCGGGAAGGTGTGAAAAAATGGATAAAGGAGAATGAGTTTGTTGTGAATCAATGGACGCGCGGTTTAACCCCACAGCGCAAAAAGATCATGTGAACACTTTGAGAGAGGTAGGTGGGCTTAAAGAAGTAAAAAAAATATTTTGTCAGCCTGGTATCTGGATTAGCTTTTGATCATGAATATTGATGCTGGTAAAAAAATGCCCTGGATTCATTTATGATCCGGGGCATTTTTTTCAGGGTTATCCTTTTTACAGAATGATTTGTAAAAACAATATTCTGGTTTTAGCTTTGTTTTGAGAACCTGTTGATAAGGTATTTTTCCAATTCAACAGTAATAAATACGAGCAACCCGGCAGCTAATGGATACAACCATAATCCTGCCTCGATACCTTCAGTACCAAAGAAGGTATTCATAAACGGGGCATAAACGAAAAGGATCTGCAACACAATCAATCCTGCGGCAGCAATAAAAGCATATTTGTTATTGAAAAAGCCTTTTCCAATGGCAGGCATTTTGATTTTTCTGCAGTTGAAAAGGTAAAACAACTGTCCTGCCACAAGGGTATTTACTGCAATGGTGCGTGAAACTTCTTCGCTTACGTCGTTGGATTGCATGTACTTAAACATCGCCAGGGTTAATCCACCGATAAGGAAAGAAACAAATGTAATGCGCCAGATGAACAGCTTACCCAGGATCGGTGTACCGGGTTTACGGGGTGATCGCTCCATAACCTGCTCTTCCATGGGTTCAAAAGATAGCGCCAAAGCCAGGGTTACTGCAGTTACCATGTTTACCCAAAGGATCTGTGCCGGTGTGATGGGCATGATGATACCCAGCAAAATGGCTGCCATAAGTACCAGTGATTCGGCACCATTGGTGGGCAGGATAAAAAGGAGCGCTTTTCGGATATTGTCATACACGGTGCGTCCCTCTTCAATGGCATTTACAATGGAGGCAAAATTATCATCTGCCAGCACCATCTCGGAGGCATCCTTGGTTACTTCTGTTCCTTTGATCCCCATGGCAATGCCGATGTTGGCTTTTTTGAGGGCCGGGGCGTCGTTTACCCCGTCGCCCGTCATGGCAGCCAGGTGACCGTTCTCCTGCAGTGCCGTCACCAGCCTAAGTTTGTGCTCTGGGGATGTGCGGGCATATACATCGTACTCATCCACAATCTCCCTCATCTTCTCGTCGCTCATCTCTTCCAGCTCCTTGCCCGTCATTACTTTTTCGCCATCACCAATGCCTATTTCTTTTCCGATGGCTTTTGCCGTAATGGCATGATCGCCGGTGATCATCTTCACGGTAACTCCCGCTTCTTTACATTCCTTAATGGAGTCAATTACCTCATCGCGCGGGGGGTCTATGATCCCTATTACACCCAAAAAAGTTTTTCTCTTTTCAAGGTCATCTTTTTCTATCTCTTTCCGGTTTTTGTCCGCCTTTCGGAATGCAGCCCCAAGCATCCTCTGCCCCTCGGCTGCAACTTCTTCCATTTTTTTCTCCCAAAACTCCTTGTCCAGATCTTCTTCTCCTGAGTCCGTCAACTGTTTATCGCACATATCAAGAACCCTCTCGGGGGCTCCTGTCATAAAAACATATACCTCCTCTTCATCCTTGTTGAGGGTGGCCATGTATTTATGATCGGACTCGAAGGGAATGTGGTCAATGCGTTCAGGTTTATAATCCTTTAAGCCTGCTTTATAGCTCAAGGTAAGCAAAGCTCCTTCAGTGGGTGTACCGGTAAGCTTCCACTTGCCTTCTTCTTCTGATATCTCTGAATTATTGCAGGCACGTATGGTTTTAAGCAACTGCCATAAAACCTTATCATCTTCAAGTGAATCGACTTCCTTTTCGTCCAGGAGAATCTTGCCCTCAGGCTTATAGCCTGTACCTTCAACAGTATAATTGTTTTCGGCAGTAACAATGGTTTTGGCCGTCATTTCATTGCGGGTCAGCGTACCGGTTTTGTCAGAGCAGATCACATTAACAGCGCCCAGGGTTTCAACCGAAGGAAGTCTGCGAATGATGGCGTTGCGCTGGGCCATTCGTTGTACCCCGATTGCCAGGGTAATAGTCATAATGGCAGGCAATCCCTCGGGAATGGATGCCACGATAAGTCCGATTGCAGCCAGGAAAAGCTCACTGATGTCGTAATCGCGGAAGAAATATCCAAACGCAAAAAATGCTCCTGTAATACCCAGAATCACCACAGAGAGCCATTTGCCAAATTTTTCAATCTGTTGCAGCAGGGGGGTAGTGATTTTTTCAACTTCTGAGATCATTTGATTAATCTTTCCCAGCTCAGTGTTGGCTCCGGTTGCCACTACTACACCGCTGGCCTTACCATAGGTAACCACAGTACCTGAGAAAGCCATTGAAGTGCGGTCGCCCAGCACCGCATCCTCAGATACCTCATCGGTAGATTTATCAACAGCAGTAGATTCGCCGGTGAGTGGCGACTCTTCAACCCGCAGATCTTTGGACTTAAACAGCCGGATATCAGCCGGGATTTTATCTCCTGATTTGATCAGTACCACATCGCCTGGTACAAGGTCTTCAGCATCAATGGTTTTCTTTTCGCCGTTTCGCATCACCACTGCCTCAAGAGAAAGCATCTCCCTGATGCTTTCCAGGGCTTTTTCGGCTTTGCCTTCCTGCACAAAACCTATCAATGCATTGATGATGATCACAGCAAGAATAACCCAGGTGTCAATCCAGTGGTCCATTACCGCAGTTATTACCGCTGCTGCAATCAACACATAGATCAGTACATTGTGAAACTGCAGGAGCAATCGCATCCACCAGCTTTGCTTTTTCCCTTTGGGAAGCTCATTTTTTCCATATTCCTCAAGCCTTTTGTCAACCTCATCCTGGCCAAGTCCCTTTTCTTTGTCCGTTTTTACTTTCTCCAGAACTTCATCAGCACTCATCGCGTGCCACAATTTGCCATTTCTCTCTTTATTTTCAGCCATAAGAATTTGTAATTTGAGTTAGACCATGTATTCCAATAAACTCCATTTTGTGCTAATTTACTTAAATAAATCGTTGTTTTGGCAGCAAATAAAAGTGTTTTGTAATAATTAGCATAAGTTTATTGCATATTTTGTTGATTGATCATCAATTGTAGTATTCTGGTTTTCTGTAGTATAGCATAAGGTTAAATAAAAAAGCCGGAACAAAACGTGATGTCCCGGCTTTTAGAATTATTTGTAAGTGTTAATTTCTTGCAATGGAAAGAATGACTTTTTTCCCTTTTATGGTATTGCGCTTCATCCCTTTGAGAACTTTTCTTACTTGTGTTTCAGATATTTCGAAATAGCTGAAATGATCAAACATATCAATTATTCCGATCTCATGACCCGCAATCTTGCACTCGCCGGTAATGGCTCCTACAATATCACCTGGCTTGATCTTGTCCTTTCGGCCCAGTCCAAGGTGCATTTTTACTTTTGGGCCAATATCCCGGCTGTGCCCGTTACCATTGGGAGTGCCAGTTTTCTCAGGCTTTCTTTTTTCTTTTTCAATTTTAGGCTGTTTCAGGCTGATGCCCTTTTCATCCAGGTTCATTTTTAGCAGGCAGGCAGAAAGCAGGTGTGGGTCGAAACCTCGCTGATACATCTCATGAAGGATTTTTTCATAATCCTTCAGGTTGTTTTCCACAGCTATTGTAGTGAGCTTGTTTTCCAGCTTTGTGATATTGGATTCGAGAAGCTGTTGAGGTGAAGGAAGTTCTCCTTTGATAATCCTCATTTTGATAAAACGTTCCAGTTCCATGATCTTGCGATCATCCTTGCGTGATTCG
>SLIL01000278.1 GCA_007135645.1 Bacteroidales bacterium | reverse complement strand
TTCCATTTTTTATATTCCAGGCACCATACAAAGCGATCACCACGAAGCAGATGAGAGGAACCACGAATGCAATTTTTATACTTCCTGAAAGATCGGATACCTGGCCCTGAATCGCCGTAAGTACCGCCCCTCCAAGAATAGCCATGATAAGGCCTGATGCCCCGATCTTGGTATCCTTGCCAAGCCCCTGCAGTGATATTCCGTAAATGGTTGGAAACATCAACGACATACATCCCGATATGGCCACCAGGGCATACACACCAAAATGTCCACTTCCTGTAATGGCGAGCATGGTGAGTAAAATGGCCATACCTGCAGATACGGTGAGCAACCTGCCAGGGCTGAAGAACTTCATTAAACCGGTAAATACAAACCTCAGCAAGGTAAATAAAACCAGGGCAGCAATATAATAGGATGACGATTGTTGTTCATTGGTACCCAGTTCCTGCATTACATACCTTATGGTAAATGACCACACTCCAATTTGTGCCCCCACATAAAAAAACTGGGCAACCACTCCGGTAACATACTTTTTATTTGCAAACAGCCTTTTCAGGGTGGGCAGCAGATCTATTCGCGGTGACTCGTCAGAGGCCCGGGGCATTTTTACCAGCGCAATGGTGATCCAGAGAAACAGCAGGAAGAAAGCCACCCCCACGTAAGGGCCCATGGTGGCGTTGAGCTCCTGCGAGCGTATGAGAACAAGCTCCTCATGGGTCATTAAAGCCCGCTGGGCCGCATCGGCCTGATTGAGGTGTGCCAGGATAAAAAACTTGCTGAGCACCACCCCGGTTATAGAACCGATGGGGTTAAATGACTGGGCAAAATTGAGACGGCGCGTTGCACTCTCCTCCGGCCCCATGGCCAGGATGTAAGGATTGGCCGTGGTTTCCAGAACAGAAAGGCCACCGGCAAGGATGAACAACGCCCCCAGAAAATGCCCGTAAACCATGGTCTGGCTGGCCGGATAAAACAACAACCCTCCGGTAATGAACATCCCAAGGCCCAGTAAGATCCCTGCTTTGTATGTAAACCGCTTGATAAAAATTGCTGCAGGAAGTGCCAGGCAAAAATAAGACCCATAAAAGGCAATCTGGATCCAGGAGGTTTGAAAATCGGTCATGCTCATGATCCGCCTGAAAGCGGCCAGAAGCGTATCGGTCATGTTGTTGGCCAGCCCCCACATAAAAAACAGCGAGGTAACCAGGATAAAGGGGAGAAGGGGTGTTTTATTCTTCATATTGTCAGGTTTTTTCTTAATGTATGCTGGATTATGAATTATCTGTAAAGAGGCCCAAAGTTGCTGCAGGCCCTGTAATCAGACCCTTCACTATCCATTCCGAAAGCGCTCCATGCCGATGGCCTGAAGATCTTCTCTTCGGGTACATTGTGCATATTCACCGGAATTCTCAACACTGAGGCCAGGGTGATCAGATCGGCACCAATATGGCCATAGGAGAACGCTCCATGATTGGCTCCCCAGTTGGCCATAACAGTGTAAACATCCCTGAAAGCGCCTTTGCCCGTGAGGTTGGGCACGAACCAGGTGGTGGGCCAGCTTGGATTGGTGCGCAGATCGAGGGTTTTATGCACCTCATCAGGCAGTTCTGCAGTATATCCCTCTGCAATCTGCAATACAGGGCCCAGCCCTTTTACCAGGTTCAGCCGCGACAAAGTAATTGGCATGCCACCCCGGGTAATAAAATTGGATGAGAATCCTCCTCCCCTGAAATATTCGCCAATAGCTGCCCCCCAGGTTGTATGATCCAGACAGGCCTGCGCTTCCTGTTGGGTAACATCCCACCAGGGCTTTATGGCCGGCTTGCCGTCGATGGTTTGTTGCCCTGTACCATCAAGTGCTGACGGGCCTGAGTTGATAAGGTGAATGAAACCATTGGCTGCCAAACCTTCAGGAGTATAGCCGGTAACCCGCTTTACCGCTTCAGGGCTCCAATAGGTCCTTACATCGCTGAATATCTGTGCTGAACCGGTAAGCAGGTGCTGAAAAAGCATGGTTACCCCATTCAGGCTATCGTTTTCCGTTGCAAGCATATAAGGCTGGCGGACACCATTCCAGTCAAAGGAGCTGCATAGCATGGCTTCCATAAAATCACCATTGGGAAAATGATCGGTCCATTGCCTTTGTCCCTGGAACCCCCCGGCTATGGCATAATGTCCCAGGGCCTCTTCTTCAAATCCCAGTTCTGCAAGGCGGGGGTTGCCCACCATCAGGTCACGGGCAATTAGTGTCATTTTTACCACGAAATCCCATTCCTTATCCTTTTGCTCCCGGCTCTTCTGTTTATCTGCCGGGTTAAAATCCGTTCCTTCTTTGCAATTATCCTTTACCCATTGGCGGGCTCTGGCAAACTCTTCCCGGTCAAAAATATCTTCATTGATCCTCCTGATAAACTCCGTCATATCAACATACTCGCAACGCATACCCAGGTAGCTTTCAAAGAAAGAAGCATCTACAATCGAACCTGCGATGCCCATGGAAACGGAACCCATGGAGAGATACGACTTGCCCTTCATGGTGGCAGCGGCCAGGCCTGCTTTTACAAAACGCAGGATCTTCTCCCTTACATCTTCCGGAATGGTGTCGTCACCACTGTCCTGAACATCCCTGCCATAGATGCCAAAAGCTGGGAGACCCTTCTGGTTGTGGGCTGCCAGCACCGCTGCAAGATAAACTGCCCCTGGCCTTTCGGTACCATTAAACCCCCACACCGCTTTGGGGATCAGAGGGTCCATATCCATGGTTTCACTGCCATAGCACCAGCAAGGTGTAACCGTGAGGGATACCCCAACCCCTTCGCGGGCAAATTTTTCTGCGCATGCAGCAGCTTCGGCTACACCTCCGATACAGGTATCGGCAATTACACATTCTACCTTGCTGCCATCAGCATGACGAAGATTATTTTCAATCAATGCCACTGCTTGGCGGGCCATGTTCATGGTTTGTTCTTCAAGGGATTCACGAACCCCACGGCGCCTCCCGTCTATGGTTGGACGGATCCCTACTTTTTTATTCTCTGCTATCATCTTTGCAATGGTTTTAGTTTATTGAGTACAACTTTATTTATTCTATTGTGGTCACCCCTTTTTTCAACAGGATATTCCCGTATTTCGCTGTCTCTCCAGTCATTACCACAGCGTAAGCCTCCGAAGCACGACGGTAAAAATCAAACCTGTCGATGCGGTGCACGGAGTTTATTCCCGGGTTGTTGATCTGAATGCTGGAAAGGTAGGACCTTTCCACCTCAGGATCCAGCGTATCCCCTTTCACCGCTGCCATCATTACTATGGGATGATCGTCGTAACTGTCAAGCTCAAATAGCGGTAGTACAGCAGCCAGAAGATCAGCAACGCCCAATCCGTCGGCACGTAGCACGTTTTTATTGACCGAATGGCCGGGGAAATGAGCATCAGCAAATACAATTTCATCACCATGCCCCATTTCGCATAAAGTTTTTAGCAGGTCAGGGCTGATAAGAGGGGATATTCCTTTAAGCATGATTTATGGTTTTAAGGTTGAAATGATGAGCCAGCTTTGAAAAGTACAATACCCCCCGTCCCCCTAAGAGGGGGAGATCGCAACCTGCTAAAATTATGCAAGTTGTAAAGAGCTGTTTTTTCAATACCATTAAAAAAGACTTTTTTCGGAGTATACTTAATGATCAGACTATTGATTTGGTCCTGGCAATGGTCTGAACAGCAAAGGCAAAAATAATTAAATCTTGGTTGGATTTGGGCTATGAATGTCTCATTTTTGAGTAATAATGTTGCAGCAGGCAGATTTTGTATTGTGTTTACATGACAGATAAAACTATTATTTATATATTTGCAAAGATAGAACAAACGATTGTCCATTCTTTAAAAATCCAAACCCATGAATAAAAATTTCTTGCTGTTCATTGCTTTTTCGATGCTGGTAACCTTATGTCAGGCGCAGATCTATCCGCGTGAGGATACACTTTATATCCCTGAAACCCCTGTTATCCCAACCATTGATGGCACAATCGGTGAAAAATGGGATTTGGCTGCCTGGCACCCCGCTATGGTTTCACCCACAGGATCTTTTTCCCTTCATGCTCCCACCAGCGATCCTTTGATCTTATGTGAATAAGATGCATGCCAGGTTCGAGTTTTTCAGGGATCTCCGCCTGCCATAGTTTATAAGAATTGGCCGCCCCTCTCATTTCAAGACCGGGAAAGTCTTCAAATTGTTCCCTTATGGCATTTTCCTGCTCAAGCATCTCTTTTCTTAAAGGATCCTGATCAATTACCTGCTCCATGGTGATCCACGGGCCATTTTCACCAATTCGCATCTGAACATCAGCATCAGGCATGGCATTGAAGATATTTGCACTGATAAGAAGACCAGGGGTGTTTTGGGTCTCAACTTTTGCGGGCACATGAATATGCATTTGAAAATCAGCACTCCTGCGTGATGACTGCCAGTGCAGTTTTGCCTGATTATCTGCAATCTTCAGAATACCATAGCCGGCAGGAGTTCCGTCGCTCATTACGGCATGGGGTATACCATATTCATCGGGAAAACCACGCCACCATGCACCACATACTGCACCTACGCTCACCATATGGTGTGGGTTCAGCGCTGAGAAACCATAATCTTCTCCAAGAAAACGATGATAGTGCCGATGCCAGTGCGCACCCAACGAAAGTGTATTGGTATGTGAAGCAAGCAATTCTGCCAGACGGTCGCGCTGTTGCATATTCCAACCACGGTCGTCCCAGGGAATATGCATCAGTACAATAAGTAATTTGTCCTTGTCTATCCGGTTCAGTTCATTCTCAAGAAAGATCATGTGGTCCTCACTCAGTTCAGGCCTGTAATAGCGGTTATCTCCGTCAATAATAAAGCGAATATTGTCCATTACAATAAAATGAGCGGGCCCATATTCAAAAGAATAATAGGAAGGGCCATAATTCCTGAAATATGCACCCCGGGCGGCAGTATTATCGTTTGCTGAGAAATCCAGATCATGATTGCCAATGATATGCTTCCAGGGTACTCCAATTTTAGCAACGATCTGGTTCAGCGGTTCAAAAAGATTCAGATCATCAAAAACCAGATCGCCCAGAGTAACACCAAATGCCGCATCATAGCCGGCTAACTCATCCACAGCATCCCTTGCAAGAAAGTAGAGCTCTTTTTCATTTCGGGGCTGCGTATCGGCAAATACGATCACCTCAAACTCATCAGGTTCGTCGTTTGGGTAAAGGGGAAAGTCTAACGATTCGGGCAAGGCTGGAGTGGGTGGCAAACCCTGATAGGTTGAGCCGGTAGCCCCCTGTGGAAAGTTTTTGTAATAAAACCTGGGGATCTGCAAACTATCTACCGGAGGTTTCCACTGCTGTGGTTTGATCAGAAAAACAAAGGAGTTGTCAAGGGCTTCCAGCATAAATTGTCCATTTGAATTGGTAACCACAATATCACGACCGTTGGATACAGCAATCCCTTCCAGTGGAGTGTCCATAGCCGGGTCAAAATATCCGGTTTTTCCCTTGTCATGAAAAACCACTCCCGAAACAGTGCGGGAATTGTTTTTTTCAATTTCTTCAATGGGATGATTTGCTGCAGCAGTTAATGTCAGGCTTGATGCAAGCAGCAAAGTAAAAGTAAATCGGAGCAAAAAAAATGTTTTCATGAATAGTTTTTTATGAAAATACCAAAGAGGTTTGTTTTGAAAGACCAGTACTTTTAAGATTGATACCTTATCCATTCCGATGATTTGTGCAGGAAAAATTGTACAGCATTGAAAAATAAACAACATTGCATTGCAAAAAAGCAAGAAAATAAAAAGTAAAACCCCGGCTTACCTGTAAGCCAGGGGTTTTAAAAATCAGGACAAAGCCTGGGGTATTTTAATTTAGTAAACCATCAGTTTTCTTGATGATGTTTGACCGTTTTGATTCACCCTGATAATGTACATCCCTTCGGATAAACCTTGCAGGTTGATTGTGACAGTTTCACTGGAAGCAGATTTCTGGCTTACCAATCGTCCGGTAACATCAAAAAGACTGACAATGGCACCCACAGATGCAGTTACATGAACCCTTTGGGTGGCAGGATTGGGGAAAACGTTGATTTGGTTTGCACTGAAAACAAAATCACTTACTGAAACATCCATATCATGGGTAAAGCCTACCAGGTCAATATGAACGGTGCCTTGTGCTTCACTAACTACGCCTTCTTCAAAAGCCACCTGGATCAGGTGCATGATCGTAAGATCCGCTTCGTTGTCAAAACCTTCCAGTAATTCAAAGTCGTCAAGTGGAAGGAAAACATTGTGCCATTCGGTACCAATATCAAAAGTGTGGAAACTGCGTCCATTCACCTCCACATCGTCGCGCAGGACAATGGTAGCATTTTCAATAGACTGCTCTGCTTTGATACGAATAGCAAAGAAATTGTATTCACTTACGTCGATCTTATCGGGGAAAGACCACATCTGATAGCCGGTAAAGGTTGCATCGCCACTCAGATCGTACTGTAATTCAAGTGCTGTGCCACCGTCAAATCCACCACCGTCGATATCAGTAGCTGTGGTAGCAGCGTTGATAACTTCCCTGAAACCACCTACATTGGTAAACTCATCTTCAAAATCGCACCAGATGAAATCAAAATCTGCCAGGCCATTGCCATTGTCGTCATCATCGCCGGGAGCATCGCCCACCCTGATGTTGTCGAAAAAGATCAC
>SLIL01000141.1 GCA_007135645.1 Bacteroidales bacterium | reverse complement strand
TAACAAATATTCACATGCAATGATACATAAAATTCTTCAGAATTCCTCCCCGCATAGAGTTTTTATTGCGTAAAATAAACCTATCTGCTCTTTAATCGTAACTTGATTTGCTGAAACGCACAGCATGCATTTATTTCTCGTGAAACAGCACTGCCGGCAATAAATTCTGCAACACGTCACCCACTTTTATGATCCCGTTGGTTTTTAGCTTTTCTCCGCTGAATAATTCCTGCCACTGAGCAGGAGCGGCTTTGGGAAGACCAGCTGCTGTGTCTTTCCAGTCTGTTTCAGAAAAATAATACCCGTTGATTTTATCGGAAAGATTGGCCGTAAGCAGCGGTACAATTACAACAAGCCATTTATCCTTATAATTTCGGGCAAATGCCAGCACATGAAACTTGAGCTTTCCGGTAACATTAAGTGGAATGTATTCCCCCTTGAGAAATAATTCAGGATTATCCTTTCTGCAGGTTAACAATAAATGGGTAAGCCAGAGTTTGAATTTACCGTCATAAGGATCTGTGGTGATTTTCCTTACAAGAAAAGCCGGATCCTGTTTTTGCATTTCCTTCAGCTCCAGTAGCCATTGATGGCGTGTGTCATAATCCACAGGCTGCCGGTTGTCAGGATCCACGAGGGTGAAATCCCACAATTCCGTACCCTGGTAAATGTCAGGGACTCCCGGGCAGGTGATCTTCAGGGTTTTCTGGACAAGGGAGTTGATGATCCCTCTCCAGGCCACCTTCTGCTGAAAGGGGACAAAGGAGAGCAGAAAATCATGCCCGGGATCCAGCATTTTTCGGGTAAACTCTACTACTGTGTTCTCATAGGTTTCATCAGGATCACGCCAGCTTACCTTGCGCTTGGCTTCACGGAGGGCTTTTACAAGGTATTCATCAATACGCTGCATGTACTCTTCATCAGCTTTGCCATTGAAAGGAAATGTCCCCAGCAGGGTCTGGTAAATAAAGTATTCAACGCTGGTGGAGGGCTCAAGCAAACCACTGTCAAGGCGGATCTTAAGCTTCTGATTAAGCTGCATCCACTGATGCACGTGTTCTTCCCATTGGTCGGCCAGCTCGCTGATCACGTTCAGACGGGCCCTTACATCTTCTCCCCGTTTGGTATCGTGGGTAGAAGTGGTATTCATGGTCAGAGGCCAGTTTTGCTGCCGTTGAAGCATTTGCTGGTGAAACTGTTCAACGGTAATTCCCCCGGCATGGATGGCATCGCCCACCTCGTTGTGCGCAATAAAACAGTTGTACTGGTACATGGAAGTATCTTCAACACCCTTTGCCATAAGTGGGCCGGTAAACTGCATCAGCCGGGCAAAGAACATGCCCAGTTTCTCATTGTATTTCTCATCTTCCGGATTATTGCTCAACAAAACATCCTCCAGCTTTTCCAGGGCAGTCTTCAGGGCCGGATTGCGTTTATGGGCTTTTTCAAAAATTTCTTCAACTACTTTACGATTATCATTTCGCAAAGGGAATACCCTGGGATAAAGCCTGTAAACAGGGCATGCCAGCATAAACTCCCCCAATGCCTCTTTGATCTCCTCATGGCTAATATTCTCCTTTTCATAATTGACAAACTCCATCCTGTTGAAATAGCGGAAAACATTATCCCATTCGCCATGCATACGGGTGGTAAGGATCATGCGCTTGTTCTGATAGATCAGCTCAGCCGGGGTAGACTGGATCGTGGTTACCTCCCGGTAGAGTTTTTTCAGTTGATCATAGTTATTTACACTGGTCAGCAGGTTGTTTACACTGGCCAGAAAATCATAACCTGTAGTGCCCTGTATGGGCCAGAACGAAGGCAGGTCCTCATCATATTCCAGGATCTTCTCGGCTACGATATAGGTATCATTACCGCAAAGCTCTCTCAACTTCTTCAGGTAAGAATTGGGATCGTTAAGGCCATCAATATGATCGATGCGCAACCCGCTAAAGGAACCGTTTTTTACCATTTCTCCAATGTATTGATGAAACCGGTCAAAAACATCCGGATGCTCCATACTGAGGCAGATAAGACCATTGACCGTAAAGAAGCGCCTGAAATTGATCCGTTTCTCTGTTTCCTGCCAGTGGCACAACTCATAATGTTGTTTATCCAATAGTTCACGGAGTAAATGAGGCGTAGAGCTCCATTTCAGCAACAGGTTATCGATAAACCGAACTGTATCCCGGTCAATGGAGTAAATGTAGCGGGCTTCTTCCTTTGCTTTGTCCCACTGGTCATTTAAGAATCCGGGAGTAGTTTTAAAGTTCAGGTAATTTTTCCATACTTCTATAAAAAGTGGCGGGGCATCCACTATGTCATTTTCCAGGATCAACCGAACGGCCTCATGATTTACAGGATATGCATTGTCGAAGTATTCAATGGTAAAAGACCCTTTTTTCCACCCCAGTTTGATCTCTTTGTTCTCAATTGCTTCTTCCAATGGCACCCCAAGGAAAGGAACCATAAGCCTCTGTTCTTTGCCGGGCACTCCGGGCTCAAAGTCAAAGAAACCTGCATATCCGGAGGCACTCCCCTTTTCCAGCACATCCATGAGCCATTTGTTGGCCGGGTGGTAAGCCATGTGATTGGGAACAATATCCTGCAGCCACCCCAATTGGCGATGCCGCAATTTTTCCCTTACCGACAAAAAAGTATCCTGGTCGGTCACCTCTGCATTGAACTGCAATGGATCCACCACATCATACCCATGCCCGCTGCCGGGCGTTGCCTGAAAAACCGGTGAGGCATAAATAGTGCCCACACCCAGCAATGACAGGTATTCCAACTGTTTCTCAAGATCTTTGACCCTGAAGTCTTTATTAAACTGTATTCGATATGAAGAAATGGGATTGTACATATTTTTACTATTTAGCTTGTTTTAACAGAGCAGAATAAATCTTTTAAGCCTAAATCAATGCAGCAATTTTATTATGGATGCAGAAAAAGGCGACAAATTTAATTGAACCTCATTGCCCGATTTTTCAAGAGGGAATTCAGAGTTATCGATGCTTCCAACCCACTGCTTGTGTGCTGAAGAGATCAGTAACTCAACGTCTGCAGCAGTGCCAATCCCGGGGTTGATATGGATCTGCTCCCCTGAAAAGTTCATAACCGTGAGAAGTGATTCTCTCTTGCCTTTATGCCACAGCAGTATAGCTTTTCGTGAGTCATCCAGCTGTGCAGAGACATGGTCACGATTTCCGGGCATCAGCAAAGGCTCACTTTTCCTGATGGAGATCAGCCTCTGATAAAATGTCAGCATCTGTTTCTTCTGAGCATGCTTTTCAAAATTCCATTGAAGTTTTGACCTGTTGAAAGTTTCTTCAGCAGCCGGATCGGGCGGGTTTGCATCTTTGATAAAGTCGCGAAACTCACGTTTACGCCCTTTACGAACGGCTTCCACCAGCTGTTCATCTCCATGACTGATAAAATACAGGAAGGGGCTGTCTTCAGCATACTCTTCACCCATGAACAACATGGGAATAAAGGGACTGACCATCATGGCCGTGGCAGCCAGTTTGAGCCTTTCAAAGTCAACAAGATTTGAAAGGCGGTCACCATTCATGCGGTTGCCCACCTGATCGTGGTTCTGGGTAAATACCACAAACCTTTCTCCCGGCTGCCCGGTGGTGGGGGTGCCAAAAAGTTTTTTCCGGTGAGGGGAATATTCACCTGTAAACACGTAAGCATCGTTGAAGGATTTTTTCAGCTGATCAATGCTTCCAAAGTCAGAGTAATACCCACTTTTTTCGCCTGTGATCAATGCATGCAATGCATGATGCCATTCATCACACCATTGCGCATCCATGCCATAACCTCCTTTTTCAAGGGGATCAATAAACCGGGTATCGTTGAGATCACATTCGGCGATCAGGAAGTGATTGCCATGGGAATGAGAGTTCAATTCTTCCACCTTTTGCGCCAGCTCCCGTAAAAAATGCCGGGGGCCAAAGTCTTTGATGGCATGCACAGCATCCAGGCGCAACCCATCCACATGAAAATCACGAAGCCACATCAGCGCATTCTCAAGAAAATAGTTTCTTACCCCATCGCACCATGCGTCGTCAAAATTGATGGCCTTGCCCCAGGGAGTATTGTACTTCCCGGTAAAATAGGGCCCAAATGCCCCCAGGTAGTTGCCCTCAGGCCCCAGGTGATTGTAAACCACATCAAGGATCACCGCGATCCCCTTTTCATGGCAGGCTTTCACCAGCCTGGCAAAATCAAATGGACCGCCATAAGAAGGCTGAACAGCAAAGGGAAAGACCCCATCATAGCCCCAATTCCGCCCTCCCGGGAATGTGGCTACCGGCAAAATTTTTATGGCATTTACACCAAGTTCTCTAAGGTAATCCAGTTTCTTCTCAATCCCTTTAAAGGTTCCCTCTGGGGTAAAAGTGCCGGTGTGCAATTCGTAAATAATTAGTTCAGTCAGGGGAATCCCATTCCAGCGTTCATCTCTTATTGTGCGGACCTGCCCAAGGTCTATGGCCTCAGAAGCACTGTGCACATCAAGAGGTTGATACAGGGAGGCAGGATCAGGAAAACTGTTCTTCCCATTGATATTGAGCAAATAACGGTCGCCCGGTTGTACTTCGGGCAAAGAAGCATACCAGAATCCCATTTCCTGCTTTGTAAGTAAAACAGGCTTTTTGCCCTCAATTTCCAGCGAGAGTTTACGGGCATGTGGAGCCCAGACTTTTATAAATGGTTCTGGATGAAAATTCAGGCCAATATTGCGGTATTGAATGTTCATAGGTTATGTTCTTTTTTAGCATTGTATTGGGGTTCCTTTTTGCAGGCTGGCTTTGGCATTGATTACAATCTTTTAATCTCCATTTTCCCTCCTGTTGATAAGAAGTACTACCGAACGCCCTTCAGCAAAAACTTTCTCACCGGCTTCAAAAACCTGCTGGTCATCGTAAAAGAACTTCCCTTTTCGGGTATCCATGATCAGCGACCAGGGCCCTCCCCACTCCTTTCCGGGGAGTTTAAAATCTTTATCCCTGTGGCTGGCATTAAAGATCAGGTAGAAATTATCGTCCTTCAGCTCCTTGCCATCAAATGTTTTGCCCGGGATACCGTCACCTGACAGATAAACTCCCACCGATTTGGCGGTATCCCTCTCCCACTCGGCAATGGTCATGAGATCTCCGTTGGGAATAAACCATTCAATATCTTTTACCCCCGATTCATTGAGGGGTTTGTACCTGAACCACTGGATACGGGAAAACACATGATGTTCGAGCCTGAGTCTTATCAGTTGCGAGGTGAACTCAATAAGTTCTTCATCGCTGTTTTCCCAGTCGAGCCAGGAAACCTCATTGTCCTGGCAGTATGCATTGTTATTCCCATTCTGCGTCCGGCCCGCTTCATCACCTGCAACGAGCATGGGTATTCCCTGTGAAAGCATCAATGTGCTCAGGAAATTACGAACCTGCTTCTCCCTCAGGTGATTGATCTCCGGATCATCTGTTGGTCCTTCCACCCCGCAATTCCAGGAACGGTTGTGGCTTTCCCCATCGCGGTTGTCTTCGCCGTTGGCCATGTTATGCTTTTCATTGTATGATACCAGGTCGCGCATGGTAAACCCGTCATGTGCAGTAATAAAGTTGATACTGGCCACGGGCCTGCGCCAGTCGTCGTAATACAGGTCGGAGCTACCGGTAAACCGCCAGGCAAACTTGCCCAGCTTCTTGTTTTCCCCTCTCCAGAAGTCGCGCATCACATCGCGGTATCTTCCGTTCCACTCCAGCCAGCCCTGCGGGAAGTTGCCCACCTGGTAACCATTTTCACCTATATCCCAGGGCTCAGCAATTAGTTTCACCTGCGAAAGCACAGGGTCCTGGTGCAACACATCAAAGAAAGAGCCCCACTTATCCACATCGCTGAATTCGCGTGCCAGTGCTGAAGCCAGATCGAAGCGGAACCCGTCCACATGCATCTCAGTGACCCAGTAGCGCAGGCTGTCCATGATCAGTCGCAGAATGGTGGGATGCACCGTATTCAAGGTGTTGCCGGTACCGGTGTAATCCATGTAGTAGCGTTTGTCCTTGTCCACAAGCCGGTAATAAGCGGCATTATCTATCCCTCTGAAACAAAGGGTTGGGCCGAGCTCGTTCCCTTCTCCGGTATGGTTGTAAACCACATCCAGGATCACCTCGATCCCTGCTTCGTGAAGGGATTTCACCATGTTCTTGAATTCGTAAATTTGCTCAACCCCATACTGAGCAGCTGAATATTCAGGGTGGGGGGCAAAAAAGTTGAGGGTGTTATAACCCCAGTAATTGGATAATCCTTTATCCACCAGATGGCGGTCGTGAATAAAATGATGAATGGGCATCAGCTCAACAGCATTTACCCCAAGCCTTTTGAGGTAGCTGATCACATCAGGGTGGCGCATGGCTGCATAGGTGCCGCGTATCTCATCGGGAATTCCGGGAAAATTTTTCGTGAACCCCTTGACATGCATCTCGTAGATTATGGTTTTATTGAGCGGAATCTTTAACTGGCTGTCGCCGTGCCAGTCAAAATGATCATCGATCACCACACTTTTAGGCACAAAAGCTGCACTGTCAGTAGTGCTGAAGGACAGGTCTTTCTTTTTGTCATTTAATTTGTATCCGAATAGTGAATCATCCCATTTTTCAATGCCGTTGAGTGCTTTGGCGTAGGGATCGACCAGAAGTTTGTTGGGGTTGAATCGATGCCCATTGGCAGGATCGTAGGGCCCATCTACCCGGTAACCGTAAAGCTGACCGGGCTGCAACCCGGGAATGTAGATATGCCATTGATTGTATGTGCGGTTTGATACTTTAATACGATGGGTTTGACTCCCCTGCTCATCAAAAAGGCAAAGTTCAACTGCGGTCGCATTCTCTGAAAACAGGGCAAAATTTACACCGTTGCCATCGTAAAAAGAGCCAAGAGGATAGGGTTTCCCTGGCCAGGTTTCCAACTTGTTCATGGTTCAAAAAACTATTACAGTGGTTTATTTTGTGAATTGCAATCGTTTTGTTTATGAGCAAAACAATTCATCGTGATAAAAGTTTCCGGATATTCCCAAACCTGCATATTAAGAACAGGTTTTTTTTATCCTTGAGAGTGCTTTCACCGGAATGATCAGCGACCAGGGTTGGGTATGGGCGAATTTTCTGATCTCCATAACGGCTCTTTCAAACGTAAACAGATTAAGCAGCTCGTGCACCTGCTCCTTGTCGCGGGGGATAAAGCGGTAGTTTTGGGCCTCTTGTAAGTATCCATCCAGCAAGGCAGAAGAAACCATATCGTACCACTTATCCAGCAATGGGCGCAGGTAATTACCGTTCACAGGCACAAACTCCTTGCGCTGAAAATAGCCCATATGCACCGCATAGCGGAAAGAACCCATCAGTGAGGCAAGATCTTTGAGCGGGCAATGTTTAAGTTTTCGTAAACTCAGCACATTCTCCACCTCACCTTCAAAATCGGTTACAATAAAGTCCTTTCCTGTAAACAGCAACTTGTCCAGTTTATAATTCCCATGAATACGGGTTTTCCATGCATCAATTTTTCCTCTTTCAAGGATATCCTGGATATAAGAGAAGTACTGGCCCTCTTCGTTTATAACCTTCAGGAGCATTTCCTGGTTTTCGGGGCTCAATTGCTCCATATGGTTTTGCACCCAGGAGAAACTCCTTTTTACAAACGTCCTAAGTGATTGATAAAGCGATTTCTGGTACAACAAACTAAAAGGCTCCGGCTCAAATCCCTTTACCTGGTCAATGGTGGTCATGGCCTGATGCATGCTGGCAGTGCGCTGCCCGAGCAGATGAACCATTTCCAGGAAAAACGGCCCGATAAGTTCTTCCAGTTCCTGGGAAGAAAAAGATGAGGGTTTGCGGGATTGCTCTTTCTCACTGAGGGCCCTGTCAAAAAAGCTCTCAATGGAGGTCTGGGTCATCTCCCATGCACTTCCCACGTTGGGGATAAGGTCGGCAAGCAGTGCCACAGAGGTATCTTCAAACCCCTCGCGCTTGTAGTGCAACCTGCCCACATAAGGTGGAATATTTTCAAAATCGGTATGACGGGTAAGGTTCTTCAGAATTTCCACATCAGGATTTTCTCCTTCCTGCAGATTGCGATACATTTTAAGGAAATACTGGTCGCCCAGGATAATGGAAGTATTGGAAGGCCTGTAAGCAACTACATGAGGTTTCAGGGGGAGTAATTCTTCATTGAGCTTTCTTAACCTGCTCCCTGAGGAACCTTCAATTTCACCATGTCGCCCTTTGAGCTTTGACCTTTTACGGATGTGATTAAACAATTCCTGAACAAGGGTCTCATCATGCATGCCATCGTACAATATCGCATCTTCTCCATTGAGGCTAACTTTTGAGATAACCGACTCAGGATGACGGTTTTTTATTTCCAGCATGGTGTTGTTGGTGGCAAGGGAAACCGGCATAAGAAACATTTCTTTTGCCTCTTCTACCGTATCCAGCATAACCAGGAAAACATGGGCTGGAATCCTGCGGTTCAATACCGGAAAATGATCTAAAATCTCAATATCTCTCAATTTTTTCAGATTCCCCCTGAACCATCGGCTGTTGAGGATAAACTCCTTTAACGGCTCTTTCAGTCTCGCTTGCAGGGTAGTATTCATGGATTTCCACTGCGTATCGGTGAATGCATGCACATCAGAGCTTGAGGGCAATTCCTCAACAACCTTTTCCTGCCGCTGCAATTCAAACCAGAAATAGTTTTTGAATTGCATGGAAAAAGACCATGGAGAATCCGTAATAACAGGAAAATCATTGCGGCTGAATACCTCCATGGGAATAGCACCGGCATATTCGTGCAGATCCAGCTCCACATGCTGTGAATAGCGCGAAAGGTTTACCACCACCAGGATCGTTTCATCCTCAAACTCCCTTACAAAAGCGAGAACCTTGGGATTGCTGGTATTGACAAAACGGATCGTTCCCCTTCCAAAGGCCTTGTATTTTTTCCTTTTGGCAATTACCCGCCGCTTCCACCATAAAAAGGAGGAGAGGTTTTTCTCCATGTTTTCCACATTAACAGTGGTATAGTGGTAGTTGTAATCAATAATAACAGGCAAAAACAATTTCTGGGGGTCGGCATTGGAAAATCCCGCATTTTTGTCGGGAGACCATTGCATGGGTGTGCGCACCCCGTCACGATCTCCAAGGTAATAATTATCGCCCATTCCAATTTCATCGCCATAATAAACAATGGGTGTACCAGGCATGGAGAAGAGAAGGAAATTGAGCAGCTCGATGGTACGGGTATCGCCGCCAAACAAGGGGAATAACCGGCGGCGTATCCCTACGTTGACCCTTTTCCTGGGGTCTTTGGCAAAGGTTTTATACATATAGTCGCGCTCTTCATCCGAAACCATTTCCAGGGTGAGCTCATCATGATTGCGCAAAAAGATTGCCCACTGGCAGTTGTCAGGGATCTCCGGTGTTTGCTCAAGGATATCTACCACCGGGAACCGGTCTTCCATGCGCAAAGCCATATAAAGCCGGGGCATTAGTGGAAAATGGTATGCCATATGGCACTCGTCCCCATCACCAAAATAGGCCCTGGAATCATTGGGCCATTGATTGGCTTCGGCAAGCAAAAGGCGATCATCATAATTGTCATCCACATATTTTCTCAGCTTCTTAAGGAATTCATGCGTTTGAGGCAGGTTCTCGCAATTGGTTCCTTCTTCCTGGTAAAGGTAAGGCACTGCATCAAGCCTGAAGCCATCCACCCCTATCTCAAACCAGAAGTCAAGGATTTTGAATATCTCGTTTTGCACCCTGGGGTTTTCGTAATTGAGATCGGGCTGGTGTGAATAAAAGCGGTGCCAGTAATAGGCCTTTGCCTCGTGGTCATAGGTCCAGTTAGAGACTTCAAAATCCTGAAAAATGATGCGGGCATCCTTGTATTTTTCGGTAGTGTCGCTCCACACATAGAAATCACGGTACATGCTTCCGGGTTTTGCCTTGCGGGCGCGCTGAAACCATTTATGATCGGTGGAAGTATGATTAAGCACCAGTTCGGTTATGATTCGCAGGCCGCGACTATGAGCTTCTTTTACAAACTTTTTAAAGTCAGTGAGCGTACCATAAGAGGGATGGATATCATTAAAATCGGCTATATCATAGCCTCCGTCTTTCAGGGGCGAAGGATAAAAAGGGAGCAACCATAATGTATTTACCCCCAGGCTCTGAATATAATCCAGCTTTTGGATCAGTCCCTTGAAATCACCTATTCCGTCTCCATTGCTATCAAAAAATGATCGTACATGTACCTGGTAGATTATTGCATCTTTGTACCAGAGTGGATTTTTCTGCTGCTGAGGGTTGAATTTGTTCATAGTTTTAGTTTTTCAAAAAAATCTCTTTTACAATCAGAATAATTTAAAATACAAAAACTCAACAATCACTTACAAGGTATGGTTCAGAATTTTCACGGGCCATTGAATTTTTGAATTTCTAATTTCAAATGACAAAGATAAAACATCTTTGCTACTTTTATTTTGCGTGTGTTAACTGTTTAATGCACAACAAACAAAAGACAAATGGGTTATATTTATAGAAGCATTATCAATGATGAGCCTGCTCCGAAAAGGACAATACCCCCCATACCCCTAAGAGGGGGAGCTTGCAACCTATTGATATTGTACGAGTTATTAAGGACTGTTTTTTTTTTATAGTGTTAAAAGAGGACTTTTCGGAGGGCAATCAAAGATCAATTAGTTAATGAAAGGAGGCCAAAATGCAAAAAACAGCAATAATTATCGGCATTATTCTCTTTGTTTTTTTTGCCTGTGCTGCACCACGCGATGTAGCTACAGAGGATAAAGAAGACCTAAAGGGTATTGAAATAACAGAAAACACCGAACCAGAAAAGGAAGACACCATTGAATATGAACTGACTATTTTTGATCCGGGATTTGAACGCTGGTTTACCCGCACGGCCAAACCCATGAGCTTCTATAACGAGGATCATCTGGCCAGCTGGAACAGAAACCTGGTTCAGCAATGGAACAGCATGCTGGGCTCCTCCTGGCTGAGGGACTGTATGCCCACCTCTTACATTGATTACAGGCCCAACATAGATTATGGCAAGGAGTTGAACTACAGACTTTTTTACTATTTCAGGTATGTGCATGAGCGGTGTCGTATCTTCAGACAAACCCCCGGAGAATGGCGCAACTAACGCGGCCAACGGATTCCGTTAAAGCTTTTTAAAAAACTTGATAATCTGACACTTAAGCTTTATTTTTACAGATTCAGAAGGGAATTCCCTACTGAAAAATAAAGTTTTTATTTACAATTATGAGTCCAATCCGAAAAGAACAATACCCCCCATCCCCCTAAGAGGGGGAGCTCGCAACCTATTTAATTTATGCGAGTTATAAAGGACGGTTTTATAAATAACATTAAAAAAAGGACTTTTTAGAGTGGACTCAGTTCAAAATTACAAACCTTAAAAAAAGAGCTATGAAAAAGAAAAGATTGATTTCAGCTTCAATGATCCTTGCCGGACTGTTTCTGTTCAGCGCATGCCAGACTGAAGTTCAATATGCAGAAGAAGAAACTAAAGACGAGCGGGTAAAAGTAGCCGTGCTGGTTGCCGAGGGTTTTCATGACGGAGAAGCACTTATGCCCATGGGCTTTTTGCTCAACAAAGGTTACCACATTACAGTTATCGGCCCTGAGCGGGGAACGGTAAAGGCATACAACAGTGATTTTACCATAACCATCGACAAGGCGGTTAGCGAAGTATCTCCCGGAGATTTTCATGCACTTGTACTTCCAGGCGGACGTGGCCCGGGCGTGCTGCGTGAAAACGAGCAAGTGATCAACTTTGTAAGTGAGTTCTGGCAAACAGGCCGTGTTACGGCAGCTATTTGCCATGGCCCCCAGGTACTCATTACAGCAGGAGTACTTGATGGAAAAACCAGCACCGGAATTGGTGGAATTAAGGGCGAACTGGAAGAAGCAGGCGTAAACTTTGTTGACCAGTCAGTGGTGGTAGACGGAAATCTTATCACATCCCGTATGCCCGACGACCTCTATGACTTCTCCAGAACCATTCACGAAAATATTGAGAAGCAGTTAAGGCAAATGTAATTTTGTCACAGAACATTTAGTCTGAAAGGCTGTATTGCATTCAAATGCCATACAGCCTTTCTTATTTTACAGCTTTAAACAGAACAAATGGTTAACTATCAATCCCGGCAAGTTCACTGGCATACTGTTCCTTGTTCCTTCGGATATTTTGTGTTGTCTGATGATCCTCACCTACTGTTTCAATGGCCATTTCAAGGGCAATATCATAATATTCGCTGCACTGTAAATAATTTCCTTTCCGGCAGTTTACCGCAGCCAGGAAGCTATATACCACGCTGATAAACCGGTGTTGTTCTCCGAAATTATGCCGGTATACATCAAGAGCCTGGTAAAAAAGCTCTTCAGCCTTATCCATCTGGTTCATAGACATATAAGTACGTCCCAGGGCTCTTAATGTTCCTGCCACAAATGGGTGATTCTTGCCCATATTTTCAATATCGGCTTCAAGTACCAGTTTTTGGAATTCCAGTGCTCTGTCATACTGCCCCTGCGAAAAGTAAGAATTGCTCAGGTTAAACAAGGTTGAAACGGTGTAATTGTGATAATCACCGAAGATTCTTCTGAAATGGTCAAGAATATACAGATTTATTGAATCTGCCTTTTGGTAGTTCTCCATGTTGAAATAAATGGAGCCCAGATTAAACAAGCTTACCAAAGTTATGGGCGCTTCCTGCCCGTATACGGCAGCCTGAATTTCATAGGTTTTGTACCTGATCTCCAGAGCTTCCTCGTGCTTACCAAGGTCACCAAGAAGAATGGCGTAATCACCATAAGTAGTTAGCTTGATACTGCTTATGCCAGACTCCATCTCATCAATCATTTGCATGGCTTTTTCCATATAATAAAGTGCCTGATCGTACTGCCCCATGTGTCTGTATGAATTTCCCAGGTTGGCATTTGCAGCAACTTTTTCAAGGGTAGGATCCGACGTATTTTGTTCAATCAACGCAATAACCTTTCGGTTTAGCTCTATACTTTCTTCATGATGACCCTGCAACCGCTTTGCATCGGACTTCACACGGATGGCGTGTGCCAGCATATTAAAATCAACAGCTCTGGGATACCTTTGCAGTATTTCCAGGGCCAGATCAATAATGCTATCTGCCAGCACATGTTCTGACATATTGCGATGATAGACAGCGATATCGGTCAGTATCCTTGCTCTGCTGATGTGGTTTTCCCTTTTTTGAGGTAAGGATTCAGCAATCTCCATAGCTGCATAATACAGTTCTCCTCCACGATTCCAGAAGCCCATTTTAGTGTAGATCCTGCCTGTTTCGTAAAACAGTTCTGCCTGCAACTCGGGCTGATTGTCAAGTGCCTGGATGCGGGGAATACTGTTTTCAAGCAATGCATATACATTGAGTGTATCCCCTCCTGCCATTTCAGGATCAGCTGATTCAAAGATATCCCATACAAATTCCAGAATGTTCTCCGCTCGTTGCTTCTCCACGAGGGTTTGCTGATATTGTGAGGTGAGAAACACAAAAGATATAATCAAAGCCAGGTTAAACAACGAGGCCATCCATACCTTTGCTTTATTGCGGGCATAGGTTTTACGTAATCGGTACCACATTCCCGGAGCATGAGAATGCAAGGTGTAATTGCTTAGTGTATTCTGAAGATCATGGCTAAGGGCACTTACAGAGTCAAACCGTTGCTGTGGATCTGTGGCAAGACACATACGCAACACTGCATCAAGATCGGAAAGCAAAAGAGAGTTCTTCCTGAAAGGCTTTTTCAACAGCAAACCATAATTCTGGCTTTCATACAGAACATCCCTGAAGCCGGATGTATTCTCCTTAAAGCTGTAATGCTTTCCGGTTAGCAGGTTATACAACACCAGCCCCAGTTTATAAATATCTGATGCCACAGAAGGGCCAGCACCATCAAACTGCTCCGGCGAAGCATATTGTAAGGTTCCTTCAAAGGAGGTTTTTCTCGCCTCTTCCATTTCCTGGCTAAACAATATCTGCGAAATACCAAAATCCAGCAATCTTACCTGTCCCTGTTCATTGACAAGAATGTTGGCTGGCTTAATGTCGTGATGAACAATAAGCTTGCTGTGCGCGTATTGCAATGCATCACATACCTGCCTGAAAAGCCTGATCCTTTCTTTTACCCCCAGTTTTTTCCTGCTGCAGTAGCTGTCAATGGCTTCCCCCTCTACGTATTCCATAACGATATAGGGATGCCCCTCACTGGTGATCCCCCCATCATATAATCGTGCAATATGAGGGTGATTGATTCCGGCCAGTATCTGCTGCTCCTGTCTGAAGCGGTCTTTCATAAACTCCACATCCCCTCCAACTTTCATCACCTTGATGGCCACCTTTTGTTCAAACTGCCCATCAGCCCGATCGCACAAAAACACCTTCGACATTCCTCCATGCCCGATCTCTTTGCGGATGATAAACTTATCAAACTTATCTCCAGGCTTATAAATCTCCATGTCTTCGTTGCGCCCCAGATCTTTTTCCAGATTCTCATTGAGGTCGTCAAAAAAAGCTTCTGCACGGGGAGAGTTTTTCAGCAATTTCAAAAGGTAGGTATCCAAACCGTTATTTCGTTCCTGATCACTGCATTGGGTCAGGAGCCAGTTTTCCCACTCTTTTGCAGGCAGCTCCAGAGCCATGCTGTACAACTCTGAGATCCTGTCCCAGCTATACTTATCAGATCCAGCCATTGTAAGGGGTTTTGTTATTGTTCATTAAGTTCAACAAACAGCCAGGCTTTGGCAAGGTTCCATGACCGTTTTACAGTGGAGGGGCTTACATTGAGCGCTATGGCGGTTTCTTCAATGGACATCCCGCCAAAAAACCGGCATTCAACAATTTTAGCCTGCCGTTCATCCTGCATCTCCAGTTTCTTCAGTGCATCATTGAGCAGCAGAAGGTCTTCAGCGGTTTTATCGCTTACATCCAGATCATTTTCCACATCCGAGAGATCAATCTTACGGGGGTTCTCACCCCTTTTCAGGGCACGTTTTCGCAATGAAGCGTTGATGAGGATCTGACGCATAGCCATGGAAGCGATATAGAAAAAATGCGACCGGCTGGCGATATCCGATGCACTGGACTGCATGAGTTTTAAATAGGCCTCATGCACAATGGCGGTGGTGTTAAAGGTGTCCAGGTTAAAAAACTGCTGCCTGAGATAGTGGGCGCCATTTTGCAATTCGTTGTAAACCAATGGGAACAGCTTATCCAGCGCCTGTTTATTGCCCTGACTGAACTCTTTCAGATAAAGGGTAACATCCGCGGGGGGTATGGAGTTGTCTGCCAACATGGTATGATTATTATTTTGAGTAAAAAAATCTGTTTTTTGGTAATTATACTATAAATATACAAAAAATCGGACGAATGGATTCCGGAAATGGGCTTCTGAGAACGCTTAATTTTGAACCCGGCATTACTTCACCTCCTTTGTTTTCTCCAGTAACCACTGGTTTTCTTCCGGCCCAAGTTTGGGCGATAGATTGCGGAAAACTTTCTGATGATACCTGTTGAGCCATCCCTTTTCTTCATCTGTGAGCAGGTCCATATCGATAAGTTTTTTCTCCATGGGAAACAGGGTAAGGGTTTCGAATTGCAGGAACTTCCCATACTCTGTTTCTATATGAGGTACAACCAGAATAAGATTCTCAATCCTCACACCATATTTTCCTTCGGGGTAAAAGCCTGGCTCATTGGACTGCAGCATCCCTTCCCTTAGGGGGAAATTGAGGGCAGGATTGGGCGAAATACCCTGCGGCCCCTCGTGCACATTGAGAAAATATCCCACCCCATGCCCGGTTCCATGGCCATAGTTTTTGCCGTGCTGCCAGAGCGAAAAGCGGGACAGGGCGTCAAGGTGGAAGCCTTTGGTGCCTTCAGGAAAATAAGCCATGGACAATTTGATAAGCCCTTTCAAGACAAGGGTATAATCAAGTATCTGCTCATCGGTGGGTTTTCCCAGGCATACCGTGCGGGTAATATCGGTGGTACCGTCAATATATTGTGCACCTGAATCCAGCAGCAGCATCCCTTCAGGCTTTATGGTGTAAGCTGAATCCGGAGTAGCACTGTAATGGACTATGGCACCATGATCTTTGTAGCCAGCGATCGTACCAAAGCTGTTGCCCATATAGCCTGGCTGCTGCGAACGGAATTCGGTAAGCTTTTCATCCAGGGTAATTTCGGTGATCTCTGTTTTCGAGATATGCTCTTCCAGCCAGCGAAAAAATTTTATCAATGCCACACCGTCTTTTATCAGTGCATTGCGGATATTTTTCACTTCTGTTTCATCCTTGCATGCTTTCAATGTGGCAGGAATACTTACTTCATCCCTTTTATGGCAATGGGCTGGAATACTGAGATATACATGGTGGGAGGTTTTAGCCGTAGTGAGCAACAGTGTTTTTTCGGCCTCCAGTCCCCTCAAAACCTGCTGCAAATCGCTGTAAGGCATCAATGACATCCCTTCTGACTCAAGCCTTTCAGCCAGGTCATGTTCAACTTTTTCGGGGTTCACAAAAAGCATTGCCTTTTCTGAGCTGATCAATGCATAGGCAATAAACACAGGATTGTATTCCACATCGCTTCCCCTGAGATTGAAAAGCCATGCAATATCATCCAGTGCGGTAAGGAGTTGATAATCCACTCCGGTCTCTTCCATTTCTTTTCTTACCAGGGAAATTTTCTCCTGTCTGGTTTTTCCTGCAAACCTGGGATCATGCTCAAAGATCTTTTCAGTGCTCTCCGGTGGCCTGTTGAGCCATATTATTCCGGGCAAATCGAAGGTACAATTTATTGAAATGGATTTTTTTGAAAATGTTTTCTTCATGGAAGCAACCAGTGCCTGTGAAAAAACGCTGCCGTCAATACCAATAATGCTACCTGGCTCCAGATGCTCAGCCAGCCAGTCAATATATTCGGGGCTATGGGACACTTTCAGCCTTACCAGCTCAATACCTGAATCCCTGAGTTGCTCTTCCGCCTGGATAAAATAGCGCGAATCGGTCCAGAGCCCGGCAAAATCATGGGTTACCACCACTGTGCCTGCCGAGCCGGTAAAGCCGGAAAGCCACTGGCGGGTTTTCCAGTGATCGGGAATGTATTCGCTCTGATGTGGATCAGTGGGTGGGATGATATAGGCTGCAAAGTTTTTTTCCTGCATAAGGGTGCGCAGCGCATTTAGTTTTTCCTGTGTTGTCATGGGTTAAAAATGTTTTTTTTAATCTGCAAACCAACAACGAAGGTACAGGAAAAATTTCAATGCCGGGGTGGATACCCTGATTATGGAGAGGAAGTTTATTTTGCAAACAAACAAGGCCCTGGTGATGCATGGAGAAATGGGAGCCCCTGAAAACAGTAATGGGAGCAACTCTGTTCGAATTGCTCCCATTCACGTCCGAAAACTTGCGTTTTCTTATGTGGCAGGTTACTGTTATTGTGGCCGGCGTGCAATCCAAAAAACCGCGAAGGTTTTTCTTTTTGCAGCCCCTGACACGCTGGCAATACCCGCTAGGGCAGTGCTTTTGTGCCGCCCGCTGAAAATACCCGAAGGTATTCTTTCCCGGACTAAAGTGTCGTTTTCATAAGGACTTTATGAAGTTCAGACTGTCTTTCTGCTCATTCTTTCACGCCTCCCCTCCTTACGGAAATGTGGCATTAAGTCATTTGCAGTTTTTCAGCCAGAAGGTTTCAAGAAGCAGATTCCTTTTTGATCCGAAGATCATGGGGAGAATCTCAGCAATGTGAACAACTTCCGTTTTCAAAAACTGTTGTGCGGACACTTGGCTTTATCAACGAATTTTTCTTTCCGTCCCCGCTTTGCAGCGGTTTTTGTCAGAAAACAAGGTTATTCATCTGTTTGCTGCCTTCGACTCATTTCCTTAAAGAACGCTGTGCGACTTTGTGAGGGAATGACCGTTTTCTCTTCAGAAAGGGTTTTGCAACCTTTATCGTCGGAGAGCCCGGACTTTGGCTCCTTCGGCAATCAAACCCGGAGGTTTGTATGATCAGGTCGGGGCTCAGCTAAGAACATCCTTCCTTCTCCTTGCTTTGGGGAGCGGCCTTTTATCGCTCACCTGCTGATACAAATATATACTTTCAAAACCACCAAAGTCAAGTTTTTTTCTTCGTATTTATCAGCAACATTTCAACAGTACTTATTAACAATTGTTAGTAACTTCAAGTTCTTAATTTACAATTTGTTGGGACTTACCATTGGCTTTTTCACCCCACTTATCAACAATATACCCAATCTTTATATTAACAAATTGTCTTCATTTCTCCATGATTTATCTCATTTTTTTATCGTGTCAGACGAGCAATTTCTTCCACAGGAAAGGAATTTACCATCTCAGTTATGGTATTTTCATCGTCAAATCCGGTTGCATTAAAAGACAAAAGAGTGGTACCCATGGGCACCTGCACATCCCAGGAAATACGTCCTTCTCCGTCGTCATTCTTTTGCAGTAAGGCTCTTTGCCCTCCTACCCTGATGCGTTTCTGATTGGAATCACCAATAAAAACAGGCAACGAAAGCAATGCATTTACCCCGGCCAGCATGGGCGAATCGCCCATGATATTGACGGAAGCGCTTTTCTCACCTTCATTGTACACATAGTTTCTGCTCACAAGAATTCCTGCAATCCCCATGGAACTGATATGATCTTCGCTCTCCTGGGTTTCCATTTGCCCCAGACTCTGGGGGAGTAATTTGAGGATCTCTGCTCCGATAAGCAGATCAATATCATGCAGGGCCTGCTGCAAGGCATGGCGTGAGTCCTGCAATTTTCCGGCCTGGTAGGCCTGGTGCGCCTCGTTGAGCTGACGGTCAACTTCCTGTGCGGGCAGGGTATTCACTAAAAACCCTGCAAATAGTATGGATATAATAAGTGTTTTCATTAGAGTTCTCCCAGTTCTTTTTTAATGATTTCCAGATCAAATTCATTTGCTGCAGCCATAAACTGCGTTTCATTTTCGAAATTGACACCGTTGATCAGTATCACTGACGACTGGCCAAAGGGCACACTCAGTGTGTAGCCGTCATAGTCATCGTACTGTATCACGGCCCGATGCTCCTTGAAGCGGATCTGCTTGCGGCTGGGATCATCGTGTTCATGCACAAAGTACCCATCAGCAAGGTAAAGCCCGGCAATACCCAGCAACATGGCATCGTTTCCGATGGTGGTTCTTACCTGCATCCCTTCATCACCTTTGTACCTGCGCTCAATGATCAACCCCATAAACCCGGCCCCTGTGCTGCTTACCCGGTCGTCGGTTTCATCATGGGGCATCCCTTTTACCGTTTGGGGCAGTTTCTCAAGCACTCTTTGCCCGATCTCCAGCTCTACTCCCCACAGGGCGTTTTTAATGGCATTCTTGGCCATCATGTAGTCTGAACTTCCCAGGGCCTCTCCGGCATCCATGATGTTTTGAGCAACATCAGGAGCAGCACGGTCGAGCCCGGCACCCCGCCTGTTCTGGCCCCCTTCGCGCTCATAACGGCTATGTTCACCTGCTTTGCCATGATCTTTCTTTTCTTCTTCCCCGAAAATCTCATTTACGATCCGTTGCTCTGTTCGTTCCTGAACCCGCCGGATCAATCTGCCCTGGGCAAGCACACTCTCGGCCATAAAGCCAAAGAAGATGCCCAGGATACACATTCTGATCATCATTGTTGTTTGCATTGTAATTTGGTTTTGGTTTAACGATTTTTTGAAATTTACATTGGACAATTCACTGGACCGGTTTATAAAAAAAGTGCCCCCGGTCAAATATAAATAAGGTTATCAATACGAATTAATCTCTTGTGGATAAGGCTTAGCCGAATCTTCAATGCTGCTAAAAGCCGGAGCAATAGCGGCATTGATTTTTTACCATAATTTTTGCTTCAATGAGCAATCTCTTTGCACAAAAATACAATGGTTTTTGATTTTAGCATAAAAATTCATGCAAATAAACTGCTTATTTGCTGTTTTCAGCGGATGGAGCTATTTGATTATAATCACCGCTCGCGGTGACATTGCAAGAACAGACCATGAGTTGCTCAATAAACCACTAAAAGCTGACAGAAAAAACGTAGCAGGAAATTGTATGAAAATCCTGTTGATCAGCAACTAAGAATTCTAAGCCGACAATTACCGGGAAGTAATCTACGGTTTAACACAAAAAAAACATACTGTGTTTAAAGAAAATTTATACCTTAGCCCTGAGTTATTAAAAATTCTTCAAAATGAAGAAATTAAACATAACTACATAGGTGCTCTTATCAAAAACAATCAGGTTTTAACAGTTTATTGGATCGTTGTTTTTACAATGGCGCCAATCCTGATTTTTTGACAATTGCCCTGACCAGAAACAACACAACACGGGACAACAAAGATGAATAAAGAGCAGGTCATTCCCCGGCTCCTTATTCATCAAAATGCAAGATAGATTATGAATTCACCAATTTATATAAATTTATCTAAACGCTACCCTATGAAAATCGAAACACAACTCCCCCCATAACCTATGGGGATACCTTCCCGCGGGATTGACCATCCCGCCCGGACAAACACAAAACCCAAACTTATTTTACAAATCAAAAACCAAACATTATGAAGAAAAAAATACCTATAGCCATATCGTGCTTTATGGCTTTGATGATGCTTACCAGCCTGAGTGGATGGGGGCAGGAAAATATTGTTATTGACTTTAGTGAAGCCGATGCCTGGAGCGCTGATGGCGCAATGGGTGGCTATAACGACAAGGAGTATAGTAATTCTGACTGGTTATTTACTGCTGAAGATGCCGTAAGAGAAATAACTGCTGCAAGGCGTATAGGTACATATAGTTGGAGATTAAGGACATCAGAATGGATTGCACAAAACACTTCTGTTGCGACATACAGAGGTTTTGAAATTAAAGTAAGGCCATGGGGTACAAATGAGCCCGATGCCGAAAATCCATTCAAACTTTCAGTATCAATCGATGGTGGTGCTAATTGGATCATTGTTGAAGATGATATAATTGGAGTAGATCCCCTTGTTTGGTTAAGTTTTAACTATGAGTTTGATGAGACTGAATTTGCAGCAGGAGAATTTCAAGTAAAGTTTGAAGCGATGGGAAGTGGAGAAAGAATAAATGTGGGTGAATTTACTGCACTTTTGCCAATTAGTGAAGATCCTTTTATTACAGCTAATCCTGTAGAATTATCAGGTTTTGCTTATGCAGAGGGTTTCGGCCCCTCCGCCTCCCAATCCTTTGAATTAACCGGATTAAATCTTGACGGATCGGATGTTACTGTTACTGCTCCGCCAAATTTTGAGGTTTCCAAAGATAATGATGTTTTTTCAGGCACAGTTACCCTTGCAGCTTATGATGGAACTGCAAGAGAAATTTTTGTGCGTTTGGCCGAAGCTCTTGCATTGGGCAATTACTCCGGAGACATTGAAATAGCAGGAGGTGGAATTACTGAGAGCGTAATTGTTGGTTTAGAAGGTTCAGTAATTGAGCCTTTTGCTATTCCTTACGCCAATGATTTCAGAACTGACGAGGCAAGAGAAACCGCTACAGTACAAGGCTTTACCCTTGAAGATATTGATCCCAGGAGTGGTTATACAAATATTCCCCTAAACGGTTATATTGAAACACCTGCTATTGATTTTACAGATTATGATTACCTCAAGATTGTTTTTCACACTGCCACATTTGGTGGATCTGGGGATCAGACTCTTGAACTTCAGATATCAACGGATGGGATAACTTTTACAGGGTTAGCAACTGCCCTGCCAACATCTTCTGATTATGATGAAAATGAAGTGGTGATAGATCTTACCGGCATATATAATGAGCCGGAAGGTACCCTCAGGTTCAAAATGATAAGTGGCACAAATCAAACCCGATTCCGCGATTTAACAATCGAAGAATACACTCCCCCCGCAATCCCAACCCCTGAGTTTGATCTCGCCGCAGGTACTTATTACGAAGATCAAACCGTATTCATCGCCAATTTCGCTGATTATGATGATACGGATGCTATCATTTATTACACCACCGACGGCACCGATCCCGATGATGCCAGCGCACCCTATGTGCAT
>SLIL01000200.1 GCA_007135645.1 Bacteroidales bacterium | reverse complement strand
GTGCCAACATTCCATCCTTCAAGCCATTTCTTCTTGGGGTATTCCCACTCATCAAAGGCTTCATTGATAACCAGGAAACCCAGTTCATCGGCAAGGTGATATAGGTCTGGTGCCTGGGGGTTATGGCTGGTTCTGATGGCATTGGTGCCAAGTGATTTTAAAATTTTCAACCTTCTTTCCCAAACTTCACGGGGCACTGCAGCTCCCAGGCTGCCTGCGTCATGATGCAGGCAAACACCCTTTAGTTTCATGTTTTCGCCGTTCAGATAAAAACCTGTATGGGGTGTAAATTCAAAGGTGCGGATGCCTGCCCGGGTCACAGTCTGATCAACAATTTCATCTTCTTGTATAATGGTTGTATGTAATTTATATAAATAGGGGTTGGCAACAGACCATAATTCCGGCCGGCGTATGCTCATGGACTGCGAAATTTCATCTTTTTCTCCGGCAGACAGCCTCAATCGTCCCGAACTTCTTGCAACCCTTTTGCCTTCTCGATCTTTGAGCTCATGTAAAATAGTTAATGTGGCCGGTTCATCTGTATGGTTCACCACTGTAGTTTGTACTTGCATGCTTGCCATTGCAGTACTCACCTCTGCTGTAGTGTAAAAAACTCCCCATTGGTCAATATGAACAGGATTGGCAGTGATAAGGTAAACATCCCGGTAGATTCCCGAGCCCGTGTACCATCTTGAATCAGCATATTCGCTATGGTCAACACGCACAGCGATTATATTGTCCCCACCGAAATTAAGATAAGGTGTCAGTTCATACATAAAAGAGATATAACCATTGGGGCGCATTCCCAGGGAATGACCATTGATGAAAACCTCCCCATCCCGGTAAATCCCTTCAAAAAAAATGTATATTTTTTTATCTTTTTTGCTTGCAGGAATGTTAAGGTTTTTCCGGTACCAAGCAATGCCACCGGGCAGATATCCGGTACAACTTGCCAGATGGGGGCTGTAAGGGCCTTCAACACTCCAGTCGTGGGGTAAATGCAAATCTCGCCAGTTCGAGTCATCAAATGCCGGATTGGCAGCAGCAGGATGATCCCCTTTTCTGAATTTCCAGTTGTTATTAATTTTTTCGGCGTCTCCAAAGGATACCTGGGCCGATGCAAGAGTGGTGAATAAAGCAACTATAAGTGCAAAGAAAATTCTCATGATCTTTTGAGTTGGTAGGATTGAGTGTTTTTTGTTTATTTAATAGGATGTAAAAATAAGGTGTGCCTTCTTTCTTTATTGGTAATTTTTATTCAAAAAGTTGGACAAAACCACAATACCCCTAAAAAGGCAACCATTTAATAGTCAGTCATCATTCCTGGTTCATGAAAGGAAATAACCAGGTTTTGAAAAAATTGAAATACTCAATCAGTTTTTTCCTGTTTAATTTTGCTTATTATTAATGACTAAAATAGATTTTTGCTAATGACAAGGTTCCCGTTTTTGATTATCCTGTTCTATATGTTTTTGGTAGTTACTGCCGCAAAATCGCAAACATATGAGATACCCGGCGATTTCAATACCATTTCAGAAGCCGTTGATGCCATAAAGGCAAACAATGAAATTGCCGATGGATCGCAAGTAACTATCCTGCTTGGTGAAGGTGTTTTTGAAGAGAGCGCCAATCCTGTAATTGAAAATATTGGCAAATCAATAACCCTTACCATTGAAGGGCAAGGCGCCGATAAAACCACGGTTAAATCAGACCTGAATCAGAGGCCGGAGAAAGGTGACAGCTTCGGCAGAAGGTTTATTCAGTTAAACAATGCCTCCAATGATGGGCTTGAGATTGTTTTGAAAAACCTGAAGTTTTTATACTGGGGTTTTGGAAACACCAATGGTGGTGGAATAGTAAATGCCATAACAGATGTGGAAATCAAAATAACGTTTCTGAATGTTGAGTTTAACTCTATCGCAGCCAGGGCCGGTGCAATAGTTCAGTCAAACAGCAATAAGCACGAAGTTTTTGTTGACAATTGTTTTATTACCAACTGCCTTTCTTTCGACAGGCAACATAAGCAAGGCTTATTCCATTTTCAGAATACTTCAAGGATTGAAATTCTTCATTCAACGTTTATGTCAAACACACAGGACCCGCTGAATTTTGATGGCCAGTCAAACAATATTGACCGCAGTTTGCGTAATGGAGGGATTATTACCATTGTGCACAGCAATAATCAACTTTCCACCAATATGGAGGTGTTGTTGGAAAACAACAGTTTTGTTGACAATACTCCCGTTGATGGTGCATCTGTGGATGCTGAGCAGCCTGCAATCAGTATTAAGCACTTTGGTGAAGGGGATGTTTCTTCCACGATAAATATAGTAATGAACGATAATATCATGATCGGCAACAGGCGTTTGATGGATAAGCAAATGGAAAGAAGCCTGTTGTCGACCAATCAAAATAGCTCGCATGTTAAAAACAGCAACCCTGGCATAACCATTGATCCTGGCATTCTGAGGCAGAATGTGGTTTTTGGGGGCGATGCCAAGCTCTCTGCAAAAGGATGGGCTGAAGGCAATACCCAACAAGTGGCCAACCTGCTGCATAATGAAATGAAAATGGACATATTACGTATCCCGTTATATGCTATGCGAGATGCAGATGACCCTTTCTATCAGAACGTGGTAGATATTATGAATGCTACTCTGGAAGCAAATCCTGATGTTCGTTTTTTTGCCAGTGTAGCCAACGGTGATGGGGATGAGGAAAACTGGTTGCATGGTGCAGCAAAATTTCCTGATTGGATGAAAACCCAGCCCGGCAATATCTATAACCTTAACCTGGAAGCTTATGCCAATGTTTGGGATGAGTACCTTTTAATGATTCAGGATAATGACCTTTATGTAAACTATGTAGGGCCATTCAATGAAGACCAGGCAAACAGCAACGATTATTTCCAGGTTTTCAGCAATATGGGCCAGTTGGGCGACAAGGGGCGTGTGGGCGTTGAAAGCTGGGCGCTGCAAACAGCAATCAATACAGTGTTGCAATTGCAGGGTGAACTTGATATTGTAGGTTCTCACTTTTTTGATGATGAAACGATCCCTCCTCAAAACTGGGACAGCAAATGGGCAGAACTGGTAAACAAATCTGCAAAACCGGTTTGGTTTACAGAGGCTACGCGCTTCCGGATCAATGATAATATCGATCACCTTATCTGGGGTATGGAGCACATGTTTCCTTCCCTGAGGGCGGGCGTTGAAAAACTTATTATTTACCAGACTGTTCCGCGTCTGGTGCAGTATAACGGGGCAATCAGACCCAAAAAATATACCGGCGTCAAGAACCTGGTTAACAATGCATACGATAAAAGGGTCGTGCCATCAGTGTCTTCAGACCTGGATATAAGGCTGGTGGCTTTTGCAAAAGACCATGAACTAAGCATTCACCTGGTGAACAAAAAAACTTCAGAAGTCTCCTTTGAAATAAACCTCGCAAATGGCTACGAGGCAATGGGGGTAGTAAGCAAATCGGCTTGGACAGCTTCACAGACTGGAACAACTTCAGAATACGCGCAGGTAGGAAGCTCCTGGACAGAAACCCTTCCGGCCTGGTCCTATGTTCATCTTAGCATTCCTCTTAATATGGAGGCTGGCTTATTTACGGAACAAAATCGCGATGTTGACCTGCTGTTCTTTGATGATCCGCGTATCAGTATAAGTGGTCAGAACAATATCATGAATTCTGCCGTAAAAGGGCAAGGCTCAGATTATATTGATATCAGTGACGCAGGGTTTCGTGTAAGCCCTGTTTACCATTATACACACCCTGGTATCGACTTTCTAATGGATGGTGATCTGCCCATGGTTTTTTATGATGAATATCACATTGGTTTTCTGGTTTATTCCGGCAGTGGTGCCCTGGCAATAGGCCAGATTGTCGGGGTTGAGGATGTACAGGTACCCATGGGGACAAGCCGGGAACAGGCCCTGGAGCTCCTGGCCGGTTCAACAATAATCAGAGATGAGGGAATGAATGAGCACAGTGTAGACCTGGCATGGGAAATTGATAGCTATGATGGCAACGTGCCGGGTGATTACCAGGCAGTAGCTACTTTTGAATTACCGGAAGAAGTTATCCAGTCTGATCCGGAAACAGACCTTCTGGTAACGGCAACAGTAACCGTAATGGACTTTACCTTTGCCAATAATCCTGATCCAAACCCTTTAAGAATATTTCCCAATCCTTCCCGGGGAAGTTTTGTACTTGTATCCGGTGAAAATATTCAAAAGGTAAGTCTTTATGATGTAAACGGCCGTAATGTAATGAAAAAACAAATCTCAGGCAAAAACCCGCTTATAAATGCATCCGGCCTGCCCTCAGGCTATTATTTGGTGCATGTAATTACAGACTCTGGCCTGAAGTCAGCACGGATTCAGATTTTTTCGAATTAGGCTTTCTGATAAAATAATAACTCTTTTGCTTCCTTGCAGGCAGTGGTGCTTTCTCCTGCTTCCCATTCCCCTCCTCATCCCAAATCCTCCGCAAAAAGCAGCTGCCAGGCATTTTTCATTGCCGTATAATCACTGGAATGCTTACTTTTATAAGCACAATTATTCAATAGTTCGGAACATTTATGCAAGCGATTACAGCTTTGATGGCTTAGTTTTGCAAACGAGTATTATCTAAAAAAGAAACCTTATGAGCACTATCATCGGAGAACCTCTCCACAATCTTCCCTGGGAAGACAAACCCTCAGGTTGCACCACGCCCATGTGGCGCTACAGTAAAAATCCCATTACCGGCTGGGACCCCACCGAATCTACTGCACGCATTTTCAACAGTGCTGTCTTGCCTCATGATGGCGGATTTGTGGGTGTGTTTCGTGCCGACCACAAAAACATCACTGCCAACCTGCATTTTGGCTGGAGCAAAGACGGGATAAACTTTGAATTTGACGACAACATCATCCCATGGGTTGATGAGCAGGGCAATCCCGCACCCTCAAAATACAGCTACGATCCCCGGTTTGTAAAAATTGACGATACCTTTTATGTAATATGGTGCGACGATCTGCACGGGTATTCCATTGGCCTGGGCTATACAAAGGATTTCAAAAACTGGATCAAGCTCCCCAATCCCCTGATGCCTTTCAACCGCAATGGTGTTTTGTTTCCGCGCAAGGTAAACGGAATGTACAAGCTGCTTAGCCGCCCCAGCGACAGCGGGCATACCCCTTTTGGCGATATTTTTATCAGTGAAAGCCCCGATCTGCGCTACTGGGGCAACCACAAATGGGTAATGGGAAGCGGAGGAAAAGGCTGGTGGCAAGGGCTTAAGATCGGTGCCGGCCCTATGCCCATCGAAACCACCGAAGGATGGCTTTTGTTTTATCACGGCGTAGTAAATACCTGCAATGGGTATGTGTACAGCATTGGTGCGGCAATCCTTGATATCGACGAACCCAGCAAGGTATTGTACCGTTGTGCCAACTACCTGCTTACTCCTCAAAAAGAGTATGAGGTTTCAGGATTTGTGCCCAATGTGGCTTTCCCCTGCCAGAACCTTTTTGATGCTCCTTCGGGGCGCATTGCTGTGTATTATGGCGCCGCTGACACTTATACTGCGCTGGCTTTTTGCCATGTGGACGAAGTGATTGAATACATTAAAAAGCACCACGAAGAATTCTGAAGCAAGAGGAAAAAAACAGATTGTTTAGGCTTTTCGGGCCGGCAGCTTCTTTTGATTGCCGGCCCGGTTGTTTTTCCCGGATTGTTTTCCCTTCACTTACATATATTAAACTTTATGGAACATTTGTGTAATGTCTCCGAACATCTGCTTTATCAAGCATTTATTTGATGTAATACTTTTGCCATAGAACAAAAAGGAAATACCTGAAAAACTACGTTAATATGATAATTGCAAGACTTACAAGCATCAATTTAACCCTTTGGCTGGCAGTAGTTCTGTTCCATAGCTGCAATACAGACCAGGGAGGTGAACATGGCTTTAACCTTGTTGATCCGAATGCAACACCAGAAACAAAGGCTTTGTATAGAAACCTGAAAAGCCTGTCAGGTCATCATATCCTTTTTGGGCATCAGGATGCATTGGCCTATGGCGTGGGAAGGCGTGACAACAAAAATAGTTTTTCAGATGTAAAGGATATTACCGGTGCTTTTCCGGCAATATATGGCTGGGATATCGGGCACATAAGCTGTAAATCCAATATCGACAGCATCCCTTTTCCCATGATGATAGAACTTATAAAGCAAGGCTATGAAAGGGGAGGGGTGATCACCATTAGCTGGCACGAGCTTCATCCAAAGCCTGGAAAGGAGTTGTGGAGCCAGGAGCCCTCCCCGGCAAAAGTTCTGCCAGGAGGGGTTTTGCACGATGAGTTCAGAAATAAGCTCTTGCTGGTGGGAGACTTTTTTGATCAGCTCAGGGATAATAACGGGAATCCTATACCGGTGATATTCAGGCCGTGGCACGAACACAATGGCGACTGGTTCTGGTGGGGGACACACAATTCCTCTGAGCAGGAATTTATTGATCTTTGGAGATATACGGTTCATTTTCTCAGGGATACCCTGCATATTCACCATCTCTTGTATGCCTTTTCGCCCGACCGAAGCAGGATGGCCTCAGTTCATGACCACATGGATTTTCTTTATGCATACCCCGGTGATGATTATGTGGATATTCTGGGGTTTGATAATTACTGGGACGTTGGATTATTGGATTTTGCCAGCTCAGGGATTGCAAGGGAAATCCAGGACAGCCTTTTTATTCTGAGTTTAAGAACATTGGTGGAAACTGCAGAGCAAAGAAACAAAATAGCAGCCCTCACTGAAACCGGGCTGGATATGTTGCATGAACATGACTGGTTTACCAGCAGGATACTTTATCCAGTAATGAACGATTCTGTGGCCCGGCGGATAGCATATGTGCTGGTATGGAGAAACGCATGGAAAGATCATTTTTTTGCCCCTTACCCCGGGCATCCCTCAGAAAAAGATTTTATTGATTTTTACAGCAGCCCTTTTGTGCTGTTTGAACATGACCTTCCACCTATGTATCGGTAAATATGAATAAAGGAAGGATAACCTTATAACTTGTTGATGAAAGTGTTTTGGTAGTATTTTGGTTTTTCAGATTGATTTGAGTTAGATTTTTGATTGATTTGATTGATTTGATTGATTGATTGATTGATTTGAGCAATGCCTGTGTATCTGCAGGCATTGCTTTTTTTGTGGGTGTAATGCCCCGAAGATAAAAATAATGGCGTAACCATTGGTTTCCTGATTGATGGATTTCGCTTATGCAGATCGGGTGTTGTTGTAAGTTTATGATTTTGAGATTTTTGGATGATTGTTCTTGTTGTTCAGAACATTTGTGCAAGAATCTTTTGCATTGAGGCTTGTTTAAAAAACATTTCGACAAGCAGGTCTTTGCTTTGCTCATTAGTTTTGGTGCATGAACAAACATGAACTATAAAAACTCACCAATCTATTACTTCTAAAATCACCTGTATGCAAAAAAAGAACACAATTCCATTTTTAATCCTTGCCTTTGTCCTGTTTTCCGTAACCGGGCTATTTGCCCAGCAGGACAGTTTGATCGTACACAATGACCAGAGGTTATTTATGTCGGGCATGAACCTGGCATGGATGGACTTTGCCAATGATCTGGGCAACTTTAACGAAGAACTATTTACCCAGCGGGTTGAGGATCTTGCTGCTGTCGGGGGCAATACCATTCGCTGGTGGCTGCATACCAATGGCCGCTTCAGCCCTCAGTTTACCGACGGGGTGGTGAGCGGCATTGATCCTGACGAGCTCATCAACCTGCAAAGAGCGTTGGACATAGCATTTGAGCGTGGGGTATTGCTTATGCTTTGCCTGTGGTCTTTTGATATGTTGCAGCCCAATGCGCAACAGGAAAACTGGCCAAGAAACAGGGCCCTGCTTGAAGATCCCCAAAAGACCCAGGCCTATATCGATAATGCCCTCATCCCTATGGTGGAAGCATTGAAGGGCCATCCGGGCATTGCCTGCTGGGAAATTTTCAATGAACCCGAGGGAATGATACACGGATTTGGATGGACACCCACCAGGGTAGATTTTATTCATGTACAACGATTTGTAAATATGACTGCCGGTGCCATTAAAAGAACTGACCCCGATACAAAGGTGTCTAATGGCTCCTGGAATATCAGGGTGTTAACAGATATCGGTAGCTTTTTCAATTATTATCGCGACGACAGGCTCATTAATGCCGGTGGCGATACACTGGGGACACTGGATTTTTATATGGTGCATTATTATCCGCATCATTTTGGCGTATCTGAGTCGCCCTTCCATAATCATGCATCACACTGGCAACTGGACAGGCCGCTGCTTATAGGCGAATTCCCTTCGCTGGGGATCAACCTGGGCAATAACTCCCTTACCACTCAGCAGGCATATGCTTTTGCCATAGAAAATGGCTATGCCGGTGCGCTCTCCTGGACCATGACCGGCCACGACGGCAACGGTGGCCTGCCTGAGAGCACCGAGGCCATGCTCTACCTGCAGGAAAATTATCCGGATATTATCAATGTGAATTTTGATCCCGATTTCAATTACCCCCCTTATATCAAAGAGCAGATGCCCCCCGTTTTTCTTCCAAAGCAGGGCGAACTGCAGGTGGTACCCATTGAAGATATGAACAATATTTTCGGATCGCATGTCGAGGGAATGCCCCTTGTTTTTTCTATAGCAGGAAATAACAACCCTGGGCTGGTTTCGGCATCCATCAGCCCCAACGATTCTTTAATAATTGAAGTTACTCCAGATATTACGGGATTTTGCCAGATTGCCGTAATGGCTACGGATACGGTGGGTAAGTTTAATATTGCCCGCCTGTCCGTTTCCGTGTTCGACCCCCAATCAGAAGACAAACTCCTTTTCAGGTATGCATACTCCTCCACCATTGAAAATACCGGCCATCTGGCTGCCTTTGCAGTGGATGGAAACCCTGCCACACGGTGGTCATCTGAGTATAGCGATCCCCAGTGGCTGGCAGTGGAAATGGAGGAGGTAAAAACCATTCAGCGTATCATGATGCACTGGGAAGTAGCTCATGGAAAAGAATACGAGATACAGGCCTCCGTTGACGGAAATAGTTGGCAGACAGTTTACTATGAGCCCCTGGGAAATGGCGGCTGGGATAAGATACTGTTTGAACCGGTGGAAGCCAGATTCATAAAGATGTATGGCATAGAGAGGGCTACCCAATGGGGCTATTCGCTTTACAGTTTTTCTGCTTTTGAAACACCCGGGGATAATACACCTCCCGAATTTACCGGATCATTTAATGATACCATAGCTTTCATTAATCAGCAATACAGCCCGGTAATACCGTTGAATATGGTTGTTGATCCCGATCTTGGTGAGCGGCTCTTTTTTGATGTCAGTTTTGCTGATCATCAGGGGCTGCCACACTGGCTGTCCTTCGACTGGGTCACCAGGCAGCTTTCAGGAACACCCACTGCAGATGATGCAGGCGAAGTTTACAGCATGAAGATCACAGTAACCGATATGTCGGGCGATAGTGATGAGTACTTCTTTGATCTGTATGTAATGGATGCCAGCAATATATCCACCATAAACGGAACAACACCAGACATGCTCCTTTATCCTAACCCTGCCCGGGATCAACTGCTTGTTTCATGGCAGGGTATGGCTGAAGAAGAAGTCCTCATACGCATTATTTCTTTGTCGGGGCAGGTTGTACATTATTGGTTTGCAGATGGGAGTGAGGTTAAAGAACATCTGCTGGATGTATCTGCATTGAAGACGGGTAGTTATGTGGTGGAGGTCAGGGGCAAAAGGGCCATTAAGTATGAAAGGTTTGTGAAAAAGTAGCTCGTTTAATAACGCTTCATATATATTGTCTTTTTTAGAATGTTAAAAAAACATTTACGCAAGTTTTGTGCACATAAGTTCAAGTGCCAACATTGATAGTGCAGGAATAAAAAACATTTCTGCAAATGCATAACCATCACAACAGATAGTTTTGGGGTATGCTTAAAAAAACAGTGCATTAAACAATTCTTCCAATCAGGAAAACCAGGAAATGAACTGGAAAAAACAATTGTAAACTTTTTTGCTGACTGAATACCAATTGCAGGTGAAAGCGATCACCAAATTAAACAACTAAAACAACTAAAACAACAACTAAACGAATTTTTCAGAACATGAAGAAATTACTATTACTATTTGGTTTATGTTTCTTGTGCTTCTCTTTAGTTCATGCCCAGACCATAAGGGTAAGCGGGGAAGTGATAAACGTAATGGACAACAGGCCTGTTGAAGGGGCCACAATCCTTGAAAAGGGTACTGCAAATGGTACCACTTCTGATGCAGAGGGGAGGTTCACGTTAACAGTTCAGCAAGGGGCTGTTTTGCAGGTGAGCTTTGTGGGGATGAACACCGAAGAGGTTAGTGTAACAGATTCCGGCCCGCTTAGGATCGTTCTGTATCCAGGCATGGAGCAGCTGGAAGAATTTGTTGTAATTGGCTACGGCAGGCAAAGAAGAAGTGACGTTACGGGTGCAGTAGCCAGTATTTCGGGCGAAGACCTTGCCTCCATGCCTGTTGCCAGGCTGGAGCAGGCCCTCCAGGGGCGTGCAGCCGGTGTGTTTGCCCAATCTACCACAGGGGCACCGGGTTCAAGGGTTAATATCCGCATCCGTGGTATTACTTCCATAAATGCCACAAACCCCATGTGGATCGTAGATGGTGTGCCCGCAGATCCAAGAAATGTTAACCCAGCGGATATTGAATCAATAGAGATACTCAAAGATGCTTCGGCAGGTTCCATTTATGGTGCCAATGCTGCCAATGGGGTAGTGCTTGTAACTACAAAAAGAGGCAAGGCAGGCAAAACACAGATCACTTACAACGCAGGGGTCAGCCAGCAGAATGTTTCCAGGTACCTCAACCTGGCCACCGGGCCACAGTTTGCCATGATGTACAATGAGTACCAGGCTAAGCTCAACAGGCCCTATTCTCATTATTTCTTCCGTGACTACCTGGAGTGGAGACCTACAAACGGCGGCGCAGATTCATTACCCTTTTTCAATTACGACCAGGTGCCCAATTACGACTATCAGCGGGAGATCTTTCAAACGGCCTACATGCACAATCATGATATTGGTATCTCCGGAGGTAATGAAAACTCAACATTCTACGTAGGCCTGGGGTATGTTAATCAGGAGGGCATTCTGAAGAACAGTGCTTACGAAAGCATTAATGCCAGGGTAAATTCTGACCACAAGCCCAACAGATGGTTCAGGGCAGGGCAAAATTTTACGCTCAACCATTCAAGAAATACTGGCTGGGAAGAGTGGCAGCTGCTCAATGAATACCATACTCCTGTAATGTCGGCTATTAATTATCATCCTTTTGTCCCTTTTACTGATTCTATAGGCCCTTATGTAACCCGTCTCAGGGAAGATGGCAGCGACAACTGGACTTTTACTCCCCTGGGCAATACAGGCAACCCTGTAGCCAGTATCGACCTTCTGGAGAGACAGAATCTCAATACCTCGGTAAAGGCTACTGTTTACGCAATTATTGAACCTGTTGAGGGGCTTACGTATGAATCACGCATCACGGGCGACCTGGGGTACGGAAACAACTATAATTTTTCTCCCATATTTTTCATTACCCCTTCAAACCGCAATTCCAACTCAAGGATATACCGCGGTTCTTCCAACTATCGCTCATGGCAATGGCAGCATATTGCCAGTTACCAGGGCAGCTTCTTTGACAGCCACAACCTGTCGCTTATGGCTGGATTTGAATCCGGCTACGGGAAAAGTGAATGGATGGGTGGTGAACGCTGGGACCTGATCAACCAAACACCCGATATGTGGTATTTTGATGCCAGTACCAACGACACCCTTATTGTGCAAATGCCTTCGGGCAGTGCGGTGGAGAATAGCGGGTATTCCTACTTTGGACGTGTTTCCTATGATTACAACCGGATATTCCTGGGGCAGTTCAACATCCGGAAAGACTATTCCTCTTTTTTTGGCCCCCGCAACCGTTCAGGCCTTTTCCCATCATTTTCCATGGGGGTTAGTTTTACCGAGCTTGATATAGTGCAAAATGCCCTGCCATGGTTAACAGAAGGGAAAGTAAGATATGGTTGGGGAAAAGTGGGTAACAATGCCATTTCCCATTATGCCTATTTCTCAACAGTGGCCTTGGCCAATGTGTACCAGTACAGCTTCGATAATTCACCTGCTGCTTCAATTGGTGCTGCCCGCAATGTGCTTTCCAACCCTTCAATAATGTGGGAAAGCGTTGTAACCAGCAACGTAGGGCTCGACCTGGGCATGCTCAACGACCGTCTTTCTCTCACCCTGGATTATTTTGAAAGATACAATGATGGCATGCTCATGAGGGTCCAATCCCCCGGATACGCTGGCTTTATTGTTCGTGATGCCTATCACGAAGGGGGAGCAAGCGATCCTTTTGCCAATATTGGGGAACTTTCCAACAAAGGGTTTGAACTTACCACACGGTGGCGCGAAAACAGGGGCCGATTCAGGTATGATATAGGCGCAAACTTTACCTATGTAAGAACCAAAGCGGTTTCCATCAGCCCCGATACCATATACTCCGGATCTGCCAAAGGAATGAGCGGTATGCTGGCCATGACCATTCAGGGGCAGGCCATTGGCGAGTATTTTGGGTACATTACCGATGGGATTTTTACCCCCACCGATACCGTGGGCATGCACAGGCAGCCCAATGCAGGCTTTGGCGACTTCCGCTTCAAAGACATCAATGGGGATGGTATTATCGACTCACGGGACATTGCTCCCATTGGTAATCCCAATCCACCTTACGTTTTTGGCCTGAACTTCGACATGGGGTACGGGATTTTTGACTTCTCCATGTTCTTGCAGGGTGTGTATGGGAACAAGATTTTTAACAGCACAAGGTTTTACATGTTTAATATCGACGGAGGATTCAACTGGGATGCCGATTATGTCATGAACCACTATCGCGATACTGTTTTCGACCGCCTGGGCAACTTGCTTTTTGAACCTAATTACGATGCCAAATACCCCAGGCTCGATCCCATGAATGCCAACGAGAATTTTACCAAGATATCTGATTTTTATATCGAAGACGCCTCCTACCTGAGGATCCGGAATGTACAGGTGGGCATTACCATTCCCCCTTCCTTTACCAATCGTTATGGAGTTGAAAGGCTGAGGTTATACCTGAGTGCTTCCAATCTCTACACATTTACCCGCTATAGCGGTTTTGACCCCGATATCGGGTCGCCCAATATCCTGGTTCAGGGGCTTGATAAAGCCGCGTATCCGCATCCCCGTATATGGACCCTGGGTGTAAATGTTAGTCTGTAATAAAAACCAAAATCTTAATAATATGATCTCAAAAAATAATCTCTTAGCGCTGTTTTTTACCGGATTCATCCTCGTGGGATGTAGCGAGGATTTCCTGAATTTTAACCCCATTGCCCTGGACACAGAGGTCACTTTCTATGATTCCTTTGAAAAGCTTGACATGACAGCCACCGCTGCCTATGGTATGCTTTGTTCACGCGATATTTTCGATGTTTTTTATATAATAGCCTATGGAAGTGTACCGGCCGATGATTCCGAGGCTGGTGGTGAGAATGTAAATGACTGGCCCCAGATACAGCGATTCGACAGGATGACGCACTCACCCAATGAAACCGGGGTGGATGCCATTTGGGGGTATATGTATAAAGGGATACGCATGGCCAATGAGTTTCTCAGCCGTGTAGATAAGGTGAGGGAGCTGGATCCCGCTACCAGTCAGGAACTCTTTGATCGGCGCACGGCAGAGATGAAGTTCCTCAGGGCCTTTTATCACTTTACCCTTGTTCAGATTTATGGTGGTGTCCCCATTGCCGATATCCTGGTCGATCCCAGCATGTTTGGCACCCCACGCAATACCATCAAACAGGTTTTAGCCTTTATCAAAAAAGACCTGGAAGAAGCCATCCCCCATCTTAAAACCCGCAGCGGGGTGGCCCCCGATTTTGGAAGGGCCACAAAAGGAGCCGCACAATCTTTACTGGCCAAGGCACACCTTTACGAATCGTCTTATGCCAAATATTATCCGGGAGATGAGCGGTTTGCAGGTTGCACCGAAAGCTGGGAAAAAGCATTGGAGTACGCCGAAGCGGTAATCAACTCGGCAGAATATGAGCTCGTGGGCATCAATGGCCAACGCTATGACTCCTGGAGAGACCCTGTGAACAAGGTAGGAGGGTTCAGATGGGTGTTTACCCTGGATGGGGATAACAGCCCCGAGGGAATCTTTGAGATACAGAATGTAATGGACGGTAAAGGTTGGACGGCCACACGCGGCACGTACCTTGTAACCTACACCACGGCAAGGTTTTTTGACCTGCCCAGTGGCGGTATGGGAACTGTTGGGGGATGGAGTTTCAATCCACCCACTCAGTACCTGGTAGATGCGTTTGGAAATTCCGACAGTCGTTATACCAGCCTTAGCTCATCGCCTGTGGATCCCGAACTTGATCCAAGGTTCTCTGCTACCATTGGGAGGGAAGGGGATACCATTATGGTGGACAACGAATGGGTGCCCATCAATTTCTCCAACCTGCCCACCGGCATGATCGGACGAAAATTTGAGTGCTCTACCGACGAATACTGGGCTGTGCGCACCAACGACAACGAAGGCCCCTTTAACATCCGGCTGATCCGTTATGCCGATGTGGTGCTTATGGCTGCCGAAGCGGCTTTTCACCTGGGGCAGGAGGCTAAAGCCCTGGATTACATCAATATGGTAAGAACAAGGGCACGTATGTCGGGCGACACCGGCTATCCGCTTGACCTTACTACCATTACCCTTGAGGATATTTTGCATGAACGCAGGCTGGAGCTGGCCCTGGAAGGGCACCGGTTCTTTGACCTGGTGCGCCTCAACAAGGCTGAGCAATTTATTAACGGCATCAACCTGGCCGCACTGGGCGACGGCTTCGAGGTGCAGTTTGTGAAAGGAAAACACGAGTTCTGGCCCATACCCACCAGAGAAGTGCAACTAAGCAACAATGCCCTGGTGCAATACCCGGGGTGGCAATGATAATTGCTGAGCAATCAGCAACATTTAGCAACCAATCTTTACATTACAAACTAAAACTAACAAATTATGAAAAAGTGGATTTTTACTATTGTTATGGCAATGATGTCATGGGGTGTTGTAAATGCCCAGATTGAATATGAAGACATATTGATCATTGCTGATTTTGAAGGTGACCCCGATGATTTTAACTATTCAATTGGGGGCTGGGGCTATGAAGCGCTGGAGGTAGTTGACAACCCCCATGCAGAAGGCGAGAATACATCCGAAAAAGTGGTGATGCAGGATCGCGAACCCGGCAGCTGGAACAACGGGGTGGACATCATGTTTTTTGATGCCGTAGAACTGGGTGATCGCAATACCTTGCGAGTGAAACTCTATGCGGAAACCGACTTCTATCTTTATATGAGGCCCCTCAATGAAGATGGCGAACCATTAGGCGAAGGATGGGCTGCTGCACCTGCCCCTGGTGGAGAATGGTCGTATGGTGCCCTGAATATTGACGGGCTGGACGAAATATGGGGTGTTAGGCTTGAGTTTAGCGCCGATTGGGGAAATACCGGAGAGGATGACAATACGGTGGTGTATTTCGACGACATTGAGATCAGCAAAGCGGTGATCCCTATGTTTGAACCCGACAGGATCTATGTGGCAGAGGCTACTACCGAAGACATTGTTATCGATGGCTTTGACATGGAAGACAACTGGCTTGATGCTGTAAGTACACCCATTGAGAATGTAAATTTTGTGGTGGATGGCGAAGAGGCTGTACCTGCCAATGGAAGTAATTTTCGCGCCCTCTATGACGAGGAGTTTCTCTATTTATTTGTTGAAGTTACCGACAATTCACCCACCCCTCCACCCTCAGGAGGTACTGACTGGTGGTTTTATGACAACGTGGAATTCTTTATCGATGGACAGGGGCGCAATGCCCAGGGGCCCAGGCTCAATGGTCAGTATCAGATAAGGATCAATTACGGTTCAGATCAGCTTACCGGGCAGGACGGGGCAACCGTAGATCTGTTTATGAACAATGGGCTGGAATGGGCACAGGGGGTTATGGTCGGTGGATATACTATTGAAATAAAAATGCCATGGCTTGCGATTTTTGATGGAGATGCAGATGCTGTTGCAGCTATTGGCAACGGATTCCTGGTTACCTTTGACCTGGCCATTGCTGATATGGATCCGGGGATCCAGGCTACCCGCTATTGCAATGTGATATGGGCAGGGGTTGACGGTTCGCACCATCCTTATGAGTCAAGTCAGTACTGGGGTGCTATCATGTCAGAAGGTTTTACCAGTACAGAAGAGGTTGCCTTCAACCATGCCTCACTCAAAGTGTTCCCTTCGCCGGCAAGAGACTATATCCATATCGAAATGGCAAACCTGCACTATTATGATGTATATTCAATCACAGGTGCAAAAATGATTTCAGGATATGCAGCTTCTAACCTGGTTAGATTAGACGTTGGCTCGTTCCATCCGGGGATTTACCTGGTAAGGGCTTTTGATAAAAACGGCAACGAGCGGGTTTCCAGGATTGTTAAAAACTGATCGAGTTGGATTGGATTGATAAATTGAGTTGACCCCCGGGGTTAAGTGCCTGCAAGGGAACCTGTTTTCCCTTGCAGGCACTACTTAATTAATGATACTTTGCTTTACTAAACCAAAAGATTCTGTAAATCCACTTCTTTCCCGTTTGGTAGATTTGTTCTACTTTTGTTTTATCCTGAGCCTGCTCTTTGATAACAAACTGCATGTTGATCTTTAAAACCCATTATCATGGCTGTTCATTATAAAAAGCAATTGTTGTTTCTCTTTGCTTTTGCCTTTGTCGCAGTTGTGCGACTTCCATTGTCTGCTGCCGGTAACGAAACTTTCCGGTTTGAAAGGATCGGTATCGAAGCGGGCCTTTCAAACAGTGAGGTAACCTCCATTGTGCAGGATTCTACAGGTTTTTTGTGGATTGCTACCAAGAACGGGCTTAACAGGTTTGACGGCTACCAGTTTAAAAATTTCTTTAATCAGCATGGCCAGAACAACACCATCCCAGCCAACGAAATTTATCATCTGCTTCCCGGCAACGGAAATGATCTCTGGCTGGCAACAAAGCGAGGAATAGCTTACTACTCCCATAAGAAAGAAAAGTTTCACCATATCCCCTTTAAGGACAATGATGAGGTGCACTACGATTATTACGTTAATTTTCTGCACAAGGACTATCTGGGCAGAATACTGGCAGCTACCTCAAATGGTATATACAAATACAATCCGCAAGAGGACCGGTTTGAAAAGTTTTTTATCCAGATGCCCGGATATGCTTATTTAAATACTGCCGGTTTTTATGCCCTGTGCACCGATCGCAGAAACCGTTTGTGGCTGGGTACACTTGATGTGGGCGTGTTTGTTTACGATCCGCAGAACGGGCATGTTTTTGAAATTGCCCATTGGGAAGATAAAACCAATACCCTGCTTGACAACAAAGTGTTTTCCTTCTTTTCCGATAGCCGCAGTAATATCTGGATTGGTACGGAAAACGGCTTGTATTTGCATTGTTCGCAACACGATACACTGCAAAGGTTTTTGCCCGGTGATCAAAACAGCCCTATTCCGCATCGCAGTGTAAATAACATCCATGAGGATTCGCAGGGCAGGATTTGGATCCTTACCAATGGCGGATTAAGCATCTATGACCATGCAACCGGCCATTTTGCCAGATTTAGCGAAGATTTTACCGACCCATACTCCTTGAGCAGCAATGCAGTAGGTGCATTTCTTGAGGATTCATACGGAAATTTCTGGTTGGGAACCCTTGAAGACGGGCTCAACGTGGTTAAAACCCATGCCATCCAGTTTGATAATTTTATCCGCATGCCCAATAATCCGCTCAGTTTAAACTATCCCATGGTACTGTCAGTGGCCGAAGATCCTGATGGAAACCTTTGGATTGGTACCAATGGTGGGGGCATCAACCAGGTTGACAGGCACAGAAGGAGCATCAGCTATATCCTTCCCGATCCGGAAACGCCTGCCGGAATACAGGCCGACGCCATAATGGCCCTGAGGATGGACCTGCAGGGCAATATGTGGATCGGAACATATCAGGGCGGGGTAACACTATATAATTTTCAACAAAATACCTTTAAAACCTACCGCCACAATCCTGAAGATGCCACTTCCATAAGCAGCGATATCGTAAATGATATTTTACCTGTTTCCGGGCAGCACCTGTTACTGGCCACCAACAGGGGGGTAAATCAGTACGTTGCCGGCGATGGTTCATTCCGTATCTGGGCAAGTGAGTCCGGAGACCCCCTGTACCGCATCAGCAGCGATTTTATAACTCAAATCATTGTGGATCATAAAGGAGATGTATGGGTAGCTACGCACCATGGTCTTAACAGGGTCTCTGAAACGCAAAACAAGGTTGAAAGTTATTTTTTCACCAGGCAACCCGGAAGCTTAAGCGGCAATTCCGTTTATGCTCTCCTGGAAGATTCTTCATTGCGCTTATGGGTCGGAACCGATAACGGTCTCAACCTTTACGATAGTGAAAACAATACTTTTCGCGTTTTTACAAGCCTCGACGGCCTCCCCAATAGCAGCATCAACGGTTTGCTTGAAGATGAAAACGGGTTTATCTGGATAAGCACCAACAATGGCCTTACACGGCTTGATACGCAATCCTTCTCTTTTTCGTCTTTTGACCAGAATGACGGGCTGTCAACAGTTGACTTTTCAAGAGGGGCTGCCTTTAAAGGTGCCGGGGGCCGCCTTTACTTCGGGGGCAGAAAGGGACTGGTAGGTTTCGACCCCTTAATTGAAACCAGGGCCCGGCCTTCTTCTCCCGTTGTGTTTACCCGTTTCTTTGTCAATAACAAGCAGGTAAAGCCAATGGATAATGTTATCGGGATATCCGGGGGTGTTAATTATCTGGATAAGATACGGCTGGCACATGATCAGTCGTTTGTTACGTTTGAATTTACTTCTATCAACTTTTTGAATCCCGGAAAAGACAGGTTTTATTTTTTGCTGGAAGGGTATGATCATGACTGGAACTATGCCGGGGGGGTAAGATCCGTAAGTTACAACAGGCTGCCCCCCGGGCAATATACCCTCAGGGTAAGGGCAGTAAAAGATTATGACGAGGTTGTTTACAGCAGGCCGCTGCAAGTAGTGATCAGGCCACCTTTCTGGTATTCAACCTGGGCATATCTGTTTTATGTTGTGCTTGCCACGGCAATGATGGGGGCAGCGATCAGGTATTCCCATAACCGCGCTGCACTCAAAAGGATGCGGTTTGTGGAGAAGATGGAAAGTGAAAAGATCATTGAGCTTAACCAGGCAAAGATCAGGTTTTTTACCAATGTATCGCACGAGTTCAAAACACCCCTTACCCTTATCATCTCCCCTCTGGAGGTGCTGCTCAAAAACGGGGTGAAGAGCCAGCCCGTCAATGCCGTTACCCGCACCCTGGAAACAGCATACAGCAATGCCTTGCGCCTTTCAAGGCTTATCAACCAGATCATGGACCTGCGCCGAATTGATACAGGAAATATGAACTTAAGGGCTGCAAAAACCGATACGATACAGCTGCTGAAAGATATAAGCCAAAACTTCAGGGATTATGCTGATAACCATGGCGTCGATTTTGAATTTATCCATTTGCACTCCTGTGTTGAGGTATGGCTGGATAAGGATAAAATTGAAAAGGTAGTATTTAACCTGCTGAGCAACGCCTTCAGGTTTACACCCTCCGGAGGACAGATCATGCTTACTGCAGGAATGAAGGGCTCTGAAGAGGCCGTTTGCCAAACAGCTTATAAAAGCCCCGAAGGATTTTTCTGTATCGAGGTTGCTGATACCGGCCAGGGAATAGAGCCGCGTAAACAGCAAAAGATATTCCAGCGGTTCTATCAAAGCGATAACGATGAGCTTGCCAACCCTGCAAGCACCGGTATAGGGTTGTCCATAGTGAAAGAGTTTGTGCAGCTACACAAAGGATGCGTAAAACTGAAAAGTGAACCCGGCAAAGGAAGCACCTTTACGGTATTGCTGCCCCTGGGCAACAGCCATTTGAGCAAAGAGGAAATGGGAATACGGGGAGAAAATGAACAGCCCCTGGAGCAACCTGCTGCATTACTGCCCCAAGGCGAACGAAAAACAGGGGTAAAACCTTTCTTTCATGATACCGCAAGGGGTTATCCCCACAAAATCCTGGTGGTAGAGGATAATCTTGACCTGCGCAATTTTATTCTCGACAACCTGGAAGACAAATACGAAGTGCATGAGGCCGACAACGGGCGAGAGGGTTTGAGGCTTGCCCAGACCGTGCACCCCGACCTGATTATCTCTGATATCATGATGCCGGGAATCTCAGGCATTGAGCTGGTAAAAACCCTGAAGGCAGATATAAAAACTTCCCACATCCCTGTGATCCTTATGACCGTTCTCAGTGAGCTGGACCAGCAGCTGGAGGGGATCGGCTCAGGGGCTGATGCCTATATCACCAAACCCTTTCACTTTAGCCTGCTGGAGGCAAATATCGTTACCCTCATTGAAAACCGCCGAAACATCATCAATAAATTCCATGCCGATACCAGGCCCAAAGCCAGTGAGCTGCCTATCAATAAGCTGGATCAGGCCATGCTTGATAAAGCCATGGAGGTGGTGGAGCGCAACATGGACAATGAGGAGTTTACTGCCGAGGATTTCAGCCGCGAAATGTGCATGAGCCGAACAAACCTGCATGTGAAGCTTAAAGCACTCACCAATCTCAGTGCTACGGAGTTCATTCGTACCATTCGGCTCAAAAAAGCGGTGGAGCTTCTCTCCGAACAACAATACTCCATCTCACAGGTGGCATCTATGGTGGGTTTCAAAAGTATATCCTATTTCAACCGCTGTTTTAAAAATACTTATGGCGAATCCCCGTCAAACTATATCTGAGCCCACTCCGGAAAAACACCCTTATTCAACTTGCATACATTCAACAGCTTGCGGGTTTTCTGTGTATGCGTGATTGGGGGGGGTGCTACCTCGGGCAGGCCCGGCCTTTGAGCCAGATAACTACCAAGGTGGGTATAGATGAATAGCAGGAAATGGAATTACGGTGAGCTACTGCTTCACCACCCTTAAACTCACCCTGTACAATGCATTGGTAAAGCTTACGATGTAGATCCCTTTGGGCAGGTCAGCGATGGATAGGGTAGTTTGGGCGGAAGTGATGCGCTTGCTCATAATCGGCCTGCCATCAAGGGTAAACATTTTCATGTTGCCTTCCCTGAAATGCGTTGGGTCTATATCAAGGATGATATGGTCCCTGGCCGGGTTAGGGTAGAGGGTAACCCGTGGTTGGGCATAGTCTGTTTCCTCCACATTAACGAAATAAGTTGTGCCGCTGATGGAAAGATTATCAAAACGATTGTTTCCGGTTGAACCTGTGGCACTTTCTCCCCAGAAAACGATTTTCAGCAACAGGTCGGGGTTGTTTGCGACTCCCTGCATGCCCGAAAGGTTAAACTCTTTGAGTTCCCATTGCGGTAGCAAGGGGACTTCGTATCCCTGAACAGTGGGCTTCCAGGTAATACCGCCATCGGGTGAGTAATGCAGCGATTGCCGTTTAGCCCCGTTGGAGGTGCGTGTTGTGGCATAGGCTACCTTTATTTTGTCAAATCCCGTTGTGGGTGCATGGATGATCAGTTCGCGGGAGTGGGATGGGTTTCGTGCCCTTAACACAGCCCCCTGGTCGGACTGCTGGCCCATCAGCAGGTTCAGGTTTGATACCGGGTCCTCGGCGCGGTGGGTACGGCTGTCCATGTAGCCATCGCCGCTGCCCGGGTAGGTGATGGTGCCGCTTTCCAATAGCGAGTAGTCGGATGCAATGCTTGTGGCTGTGCCCGAAAGGTTGTTGAAGTGCCAGTAATGGAGCAGGGTATCCGTGGGCTCATCCCCGGCAGGTACAAAATGGGCGGTAAGGGAGAAGTCACCTGACGGGGTGAATTCTACCTTTGCCCTGTCGCTGTCCAGGTCACCTTCCCAGTGGCTGAAGGCATAGCCGGGATTAGGAATAGCCACTGCCTGCATGGGGACGCTGGCGAAATAAACGCCATTCCAT
>SLIL01000321.1 GCA_007135645.1 Bacteroidales bacterium | reverse complement strand
TGGGCGAAGGTACTCAGCAAAGGGCATTCTTTCAATCCCGGGTACCAGTTTGGATTTGAAATAGGTATCGGTGTTCCCTTCCGAATCAACAAACAATGCGGCATTGTAAGCATCGTACCATGTATCCGAATCCCTGAATTGTTTTGCCGTGGGTGAGGGTTGTTCGTACTCTTCGTATTGCCGGTACATCATTACCCCGGCAACCCATGCAAGGGTATCGAAGTTACTGGCATGTTCCTTCAGCCTTGAATAGCCGTAATGCAGTGAGGGATTATTCAGCCATAGCTGACCCGGCAGGGCCGCCTCGGGGGCCACCACAAACCTTGTATTCTCCGTGATCTTTTCATCGGCCAGCCAGATGATAGAGTCGGTCCACTCTCTTAGCTGGGTTACCCCCGAAGGTCTTAGATAAGGATCGCGACCGGGCTGCACCACCACCACCTCAACCGGATCATCAGGAATGGTATATCGGTTCCAGATCACAAAGGATATTATGGCAGGTACAAGCAGAAACAGCAACGTGGCAAAACCAGAGTATGCTCTTTTTTTCACAAGCCGGTATTGCTCCAGATTATGGATAAATACCTCCCTCTCTTCCTTTTCCTTTTCATCACCGGTACTGGTGGTACGTTGCACCTTTACAGCCTGCAAAGGAGTAGAGTAGGCATTGTACATGGCATACAAACAAATATTGACAATGATCACCCAGGCTGTGCCTCCCAGGGTGCCTGTATACTCATACCATTGCACCCAACGTGGCAAGCCTGCGAACACATTTCCCAGGTTGAGCCAGCTCCAGCTCAGGTCCCAATCCAGGTGCAGGAATTCAAAACTCAACCAGAAGATCAGCAGGGAAACCACACCCTGATTGCCGGGCAACACCTTGCGGGCAAGGTGCATCAGGAAAAAGGGAATGGCCATAAAAAAGGAATTGAGAAACACCGCCATCAATACGCCCGGAAAGGATGCAAATACAATCCACCATGTAGTAAGGGCATTGAAAATGGCAAAAGTCAACCAGGCATACAGTAATACTGAATACCGGTGGTACCTGTCCCTGTTTTCCTGAATATGGGACTCAATGATAAACAAGGGGATAAACGCAATAAAGATCAGCATGGGAATGCCCCGCGAGGGCCAGCTTGCAGAAAACAGGATACCACTGAGAATACTCAGCAGAAGCAAACGGTATTTGAGGATGAATTGCATATAGTTGGGCTATTGGTTCGAGGAGGCAAAAATACGATCTTTTAATATATCAGTCCAGAGATTGTATCCCGGGGCATTGAGGTGTATTCCATCAATGGTATATTCCGCATTTAGCCTTCCCGTGTCATCTGTAAATGCCGGGTAAAGATCAAGAAAAACCAGCCCTTTTTGTTCGGAAAGTTCTTTCAGCAACTTATTGGCTTGCTCAATTACATCATGTTTATTCCTGAAAAAATCCCTTTCTCCGCCCAGAATCTCATTGACAGGCAATATGCTCTGGATTATGATTCTTGTATCCGGGCTTTGCTTTTTTATGATTTCCACCAGCTCTGTAATTCCATGAGCCACTTTTTTGGGGGTTGCTTCCCGAAACAGGATATTATTGATCCCTGCCATGATTAGTATTGCTGAGGGTTGATGCCTGAGAACTCCGGGAAGCCTGTCCTTCATCCCGGCAAGGTTGTCTCCTCCGATGCCTCTGTTCAGAATAGTAATGCCTGGCATCAATTCGGCCCAGGGTCCCTGCTCTGTTATGCTGTTGCCAAACATCACCACAGCACCCTCCACAACTGGCATAGCCTCTTGCATGGCTCTTCTGCGCTGATAATACAGATCACCAGGGGAATCCTGCCCAGGTTCATCCACGATTGATTCTTCAATATATGGACGGATGATTTCAGCCCATAAAATATATCCTTCTCCCATAAGATGGAGCCCGTCGTTGGTGTACTGACTGCTCAGCCGTCCCTTTTCATCCAGAAAATGTGGGTAAAGATCAATAAAGGTTTGTCCAAATTCTGCAGCAAGGTTTTCGATCCCCTTATTCAAGTCTCTGATCTTATGATCTTTGTTCTGTGCCCTGGGAAAGTGATCAAATTCGTTGTTGGTGGGAAGCACACTCTGCAGGTAGAGCCTGGTTCGCGGCGAATCAGTCATTACCTGCCGGATGATGCGCCGGTAATTTCTAAGGATCACCTCCACCGGTGTGTCCCTTGAGAGATCATTGATGCCGATCAGGAGAAAGATCTTGTCGGGCTGAGAAGCCGTAACCTCACCCAGTCTGTGGAGGATGCCAAACGTGTTATCGCCCGATATGCCCCGGTTTTTAACATTGGGATTGTTGAGCAATTCTTCCCAGTTGCCACCATTGGTAATACTGTTTCCCAGCATAATAATCTCATTGGGAGTATCGGGCAAAAGCGTAAACAATGAATAGCGCTGATCGTAAAAATAAAACCGGAATGTAGAATCCACCTGCGCATGGAGCAGGACAGGCAATGCCAGCAGGCATAAGATCAGAAAAATCAACACTGTTTGTTTATTCTTTAACATTTTTGCTGATTAAAATTCAAAACCATTATGCATCGTCCTGCTTCCCTCTTCGGTTGTGAGGGCGAAAGCGGCGGCGGGGCTTTTCATCTTTGCTACGACTCTCTTCCTGAGTTCCACGGGTATTTCTTTTCCTTTTGGCATCAGCATTGGGTTTGCGCCTGGAATGAAATTTTCCTCCTCCCCTTTTCCTGTCAAAGCTTTTTTGTCTTGATGGATCGTACTCCGGGCCTTTACCAATTGACTCAGGAAGTGGCATTTTGGGTACGGAGGCATCAATTAGTCTTTCTACCCCGGCAAACTTACGCTGTTCTTCTTCGCCAATAAAGGTGATTGCCACCCCTGTTTTTGCAGCCCTTGCAGTACGTCCCACGCGGTGCACATAGTCTTCCGGATCGCCCGGAGCATCATAATTGATCACCAGGCTGATGTTATCCACATCAATACCACGGGCAAGTACATCGGTGGCTACAATAACCCTTAGCTGCCTGTTTTTGAAGTCGCGTAAAATAGCACCCCTGACATCCTGCTCCAGTTCTGAGTGAAAAGCCTTTACATCCAGTTTTCTGGATTTTAACATATCTCCGAGCTGCTTCACCTTTACGCGGGTTGATGCAAATATCAGCACTGAATCAAAGTCTTTATTCTCCAGCAAATGAAGCAACAGGTCGTCTTTCTGCCTGTTGTAGACCACATAGGCTTGCTGTGATATTCCTGCAGCAGGTTTTGAAAGGGACAGGTTGAATTTAACGGGGTTATTGAGAATTTTGTTGGCAAGTGTTTCAATCTTTGGTGGCATGGTAGCACTAAAGAGCAGGGTTTGCCTCTCTTTGGGCAAGTAGCTGATCACCTTCATGATATCATCAAAAAAACCCATATCGAGCATGCGGTCGGCCTCATCCAGCACCAGGTGCTTCAGTCCTGAAAAATCGATATTGCCCATGGAGAGCATGGCAATGAGCCTGCCGGGTGTGGCCACCACGATATCGGCACCTGTGACGAGACTTTTTTTCTGTGCCTCCCAGCTGATGCCATCTCCACCACCAAAAACAGCCATGGAACTAACAGAAACAAAGTAGCCAAGCCCTTCGATCTGCTGATCGATCTGCATGGCCAGCTCCCGGGTGGGAACGATCACAAGGGTGTTGATCCCGGAGGTTTTTTCCCTGGTAATTTTATGTAAAATGGGAAGTATAAAAGCTGCTGTTTTTCCTGTACCCGTTTGGGCGCATGCCAGCAGATCTTTATTTTCAAGAATAATTGGTATCGCTTGTTGCTGAACCGGTGTGGCTTCCTTAAAGCCCATAGCGTCCAGCCCTTCCATCAGGTTTTCTTCTAAATTTAAATCTTTAAATAACAATGTGTAGTGAGTTTAATAATTGGTAAGTAAATAATCAACATGCAAAGGTATGAAAATAAAGCAAATAAAACCATCAGTCACCATGGGCTGCAAAAACATTTGCAATGCTAAGCCCTTTATTGGCCGTTTATTTTTTATCTTCGTCTTTCACAAATAAAAATAAAAATGAAGAAATACACCTTATTCTTTGCAATCAGCGGGCTCCTTTTGGCCCTTATGGTAAGCACTCCTTCTGTGGCACAGGAAAAAGAGGCCGTCCTTGAAGTGATTGAATCAGCTTATGTGCAGGGTTTTCAGAACCTTGGAGGAAGAGAAATGATGGAAAGGGGGTTTCATCCCACTTTTGTTATGGTTCTTAACCGTGGTGGTCAGCTGAGCGATCTCCCTCTTGCCCGGATGATCGAAATCGTAGAACAACGCCTGGCCAATCCTGATTACACGCACATACCAGTTGAAGCAAAAATCCTGGATGTGGATGTTACGGGAAAGGCGGCAATGGTAAAACTGGAACTCTACCGCGAGGGCAGGAAACTCTTCACTGACTACCTGGGTCTGTATAAGTTTGAAGACGGATGGAAGATCTTTAACAAACTTTATCACCAGCATTAAACCGGCACCCAAAAGCGGAAATAGTTACCTTTGCAGGGTTTTTTAATTTAGCCCCAGGAACCCTATGCTGTTAACGACTTTTTACGAACTGTTTATTGAGAATGTGAAAGAATCCAGCTGGCTGGAGATCATTGCCGTGATTTTTGGCCTGATGAGTGTGTGGTACGCCAAAAAGGCCAATATCCTGGTCTATCCTACCGGAATTATTTCGGTGCTCATTTATGTTTACATTCTTATTGAGCCTCAGCTATACGCTGATGTAGGAATCAATTTCTTCTATTTCCTAATGAGCGTTTATGGCTGGTATATGTGGACACGCAAAGGACCTGAGAAAAAAGTGATCCCTATCCGCTGGAACACAAAAGGACAGCAACTACTGGGGATTGCCGCTGTATTTGTCTTCTTCTTTGTAATATGGGGACTGATCTATATTTTTAAGAAAAATGACGCTGCCTACATGGCCGAGTACGTATATTTTGAACCCCTTAAGTTAATGTACGTAGACTCATTCACCACCTCGATTTTCCTTGTGGGGATGCTGTTCATGGCCCTTAAGCGCATTGAAAACTGGATCTACTGGATCATTGGCGACGTGATCTCGGTGCCCCTGTATTTCAACAAAGGGTATGTTTTTACCAGCTTCCAGTACTTTGTATTTCTTGGCATTGCCATAGCAGGGCTTATTGCATGGATTGAGATGTATAACCGGGAAAACAAACAGGCTATTTAGTGTCAATTAAAAAACCGGCAATTTCCCGTGTGCTTGTTAAAAAAGCGTCAGGTACAAGGCGGCAATCAGGTTCAGACCTCTTTATCCATTGTTAAAAGTCTTAAAAAAAATCAGCTGATATCTGAAAAAGTTTGTTAGATTTGAGACTGAAATCAGAACCGGGAAAAGGAAGTGAGTTTACCGTTATATTGCCAAAATAGAAGTGTATGCAGAAGATCCTCTATGTAGATGACGAAGCAAGTAACCTTCAGACTTTGAAGGTAGCCCTCAGAAAATGGTTTGAGGTATATACACTTGACGATCCATGCAAAGCATTGGAGGTTATCGAAAAAGAGGAGATTAAGGTTGTTATTTCCGACCAGCGCATGCCGGAATTGACAGGTTTGCAGCTTGCAAAGCAGATTCAACAGCGCTTCCCTACTGTAATCATTATCATCCTTACGGCCTATGGTGATAACGACACCATGCTGGAAGCCATTAACCAGGGAGGAATTTACAGGTATCTGCTCAAACCCTGGGATATCAAAGACATGAAGCAAACCCTCCACAATGCCTTTGAGAACTTTGAACTGCGCAAAAAGAACATCAACCTCATCAACGATCTGCTCAACAAGAACAAAAAACTGCAGCAGGCTTACAATGAAATAGCGTTGTTAAAACAAAACCTTGAAGAGGAAAACATACAGCTCAAGGATGAATTCCTGGAGAAAAATCTTCCCACAAAAATTATCGGACAAAGCAAGGTGCTGAGGGGTATCCTGAAACAGCTGGAGCAGGTGGCAAAAACAGATACTTCAATCTTGCTGCTGGGTGAAACCGGGACCGGCAAAGAGCTTTTCGCCAAAACTGCCCATGCCCTCAGCAACCGAAAAGACAAGATCCTTGTTACCATTAATTGCGCGGCCATACCCGAAAGCCTGATTGAAAGCGAACTTTTCGGGCACGAGAAAGGGGCCTTCACCGGGGCATCAAAGCTGAAATACGGCAAATTTGAGATTGCGCACCAGGGCACATTGTTTCTTGATGAGATCGGGGAATTGCCCATGGCTATGCAACCCAAGCTGCTAAGGGTATTGCAGGAAAACGAATTTGAACGCCTTGGTGGTCATAAAACCATTTTTACAGATTTCAGGCTTATTGCAGCTACCAACCGCAACCTGCAAACCGAGGTTGACAAAGGAACCTTCAGGAGTGATCTGTTTTACCGGCTCAACATCCTCCCCATCCATATTCCACCGCTGAGGGATCACAAAGAGGATATCCCGCTGCTGGTAGAGCATTTCCTCAACGCATTTAACCGTAAAACCGGTAAGACCATTGACCTTATCCCCCGGAAAACCATATCGATGTTAATGGAATATCACTGGCCGGGAAATATCAGGGAATTACAGAATCTTATTGAACGAGCCCACGTGCTGAGCCCCGGGAAAAAACTGGATATCGGGGACTGGTTTGAGCCGGGTGCCGGTAAAACTCCTGAGCAGGAAGAGATCATTCCTCTGGAAGAAAATGAGAAACAATATATAATCAAGGCACTGAAGCTGACCCAATGGAAAGTAAGAGGGAATAACGGTGCAGCAGCGCTACTGAATATCAATCCTACTACCCTGGAAT
>SLIL01000134.1 GCA_007135645.1 Bacteroidales bacterium | reverse complement strand
TCCAACAGAAAGCAAATGCCTTACACTTAGGTTATTCCAATTGTTTTTTTTATTCGTCCATTATTGATTTTTGATCGACAAACAAAGATTAAATGTCACTTTAAACTTATTAACAGTTTCCATAGTTCCGGGAATCGTTTATAAAGATAACGTTATGTAATTTATTAAATTACCTGTTTTTCATCCATGCACCCAAACGGAATTATTATCCTGTATCAATAATTCTTTTAACTTTGATAATTGTAGATGCCAAAACCAAACCCAATGCCAAAGTTTACTTCCCAGCATAGCACAATCGGATTTAAAATAAAAACAGCATGAAGAAGATCCATATTACAAATGCGTTATTCCTGGCAATTATGTTACTTAGTATTGTTTTGGTATATTTCCAGGTTACCCGGCTTGTAAGACACAACATTGAAGAGGAGCTCAATCATATTACGAACATTTCCATAAGTGCTGTTAAGAGCTCTGTTGATATGTCCATCAAGAATTATCTCAGGGGGGCTGCCGAAATGAACCGTGAGATTGTAAGCTTTTACCATGAGCAGCATCAAAAAGGACTGATAACAGAAAGGGAGGCAAAAGCCAGAGCGGGGAAGGTATTAAACAGCCAGATCATTGGCAAAACCGGATATTTTTATGTGATCGATTCGCATGGCATTGTGTTATTGCATCCAACTCCCATTGTTGGGGAAAATATGGCCGACCAATTTGATTTTGTAACCCAACAAACCATTGATAAGTGGGGTTACCTGGAATATGACTGGACCGATTTCGGGAAAGAAGAAGAGAGGCCCAAAGCACTTTACATGGCATACTTTGAACCCTGGGACTGGATCATTACAGCTTCTGCTTATCGGGATGAGTTCAATAAACTTGTTATTCCGGATGATATTCGTCACGAGCTTGAAAAAATTACCATTGGAGAATCTGGTTATATTGTTTTGCTGGACATGGAGGGCAATGCCCTGATCCATCCCGAACACGAACCGGGCACCAATATGCTTGAATTTGAAGATGCCCGGGGGCGAAAAATCATTAAAGAAATTGTAACCCTTCAAAACGGGAGTGTTCGGTATATGTGGGCAAACCCGGGAGAGGAAAAAGAAAGGGAAAAATTTGCACATTTTGCCCATTATCCCGAGTTGGACTGGATTGTTGTATCTACCGCTTATACCCATGAGCTGGAAAGGGGGAAGTACAGTATTCTGGCTTTTATTGGTTTTCAACTCCTGGTAATTCTGTTTTTGATTGTTAACTTTCGTATCAAGCGCAAAACAGAGAAAAAACTCGAAGAAAGCAATGAAAAACTCAATGCACTTTTCTCTTCCATGGATGAGATTGTTGTGCTGCATGAAGTTGTTTTTGATGAAAATGGAAATGCAGTAGATTACCGGATCACCGATTGCAACAATGCCTTTGAGAACAGAACCGGCATTAAAAAAGAACAGGCCATTGGCAATCTTGCCTCTGAAGTATACCAGGTGAAACCCGCGCCTTACTTAAGAGAATTTACACAAGTTGGGATTACGGGTCAAACCTATGTCTTCGACACCCATTTTGCCCCCATGAATAAGTACTTCTCCATTTCCGTAGTATCAACAGGAAAGGATAAGTTTGCCACCGTTACCACCGATATTACCTCCATTAAGCAGGCAGAGCAAATGATTGCGGCCAAAAACAAAGAGCTGGAGCAGATCGTTTATGTGGCTTCTCATGATCTTAGATCCCCTTTGGTTAATGTGGAGGGTTACAGCCAGGAAGTGGAGTTTAGCCTTGAAGACTTAAAAAAAATCCTGACAAACAACTCCTCTGGAAATGAGGATGTTAAAAAAGAAGTTCAAACCATTCTTAATGATGTTTCAGAATCCCTTTACCAGATCAAGATCAGCACCAAGCAGATGGATTCACTATTGAATGGATTACTTAAGCTTTCACGCATCGGGCGGGCAGCACTTAACATTCAACCCGTCAACATGAACCTGCTGTTGAGCAAGCTCATTACCGCAATGGAATATGAGATTGATACTGCAGAAGCAGCCGTAACCCTTTCTCCCCTGCCAGGCTGTAAGGCAGATAAAACACAGCTCAATCAGCTTTTTACTAATCTGATCGGCAATTCTCTTAAATATGCTGATCCTTCCAGGAAACCCGAAATCAAAATTTTCGGTGAATCAAAAAATGGCAAAAGCATTTATTACGTCGAAGATAATGGTATAGGAATAGCCAAAGAACACCAGAAGGTTATTTTTGAACTTTTCCATAGGCTGGATCCTTCAGGAAAAGAGGGCGACGGACTGGGCCTTACTATTATCAAACAAATCCTTGACAGACTGGATGGAACCATTGATGTGGAATCCCAACAAGGCAAAGGAAGCAAATTTATCATACAATTGCCCTATGCTGACCCAGGCATAAATTAAGACGAATAACCCTGAATAAATTTACAGCCAAATAACATCCAATGTTTTAGAACCTTCACACAAAAAACTGCGTTTAATAAGTTTATGTAAAGGATCTACGTTATGGAAAGGATAAAAGATCCTTCGATAATAACCAAATTACACAAAAAAACTATTAAGGTATGAATGAGGAGGTAGTAATTCTTGTTGCCGAAGACAACGAAGGCCATGCAGGACTAATTAGAAAAAACCTTGCGCGGGCAGGTATTGCCAATCAGCTCATCCATTTTAAAAACGGCCAGGAAACGGTTGATTTTTTGTTTCGTAACGGGGAAGGGCCACACAGGGAAACAGGGAAATCCTATGTTCTGCTTCTTGACATAAGAATGCCGATGCTTAATGGTGTTGAGGTTTTGAAAAAGATTAAGGCAGACGAAGAATTGAAAAAGATCCCAGTGGTTATGATCACTACCACTGATGACCCCAGAGAGGTAGAACATTGCCATCAGCTGGGATGCAGCAACTACATTACCAAACCCGTTGAATACCAGTCGTTTGTCAATGCCATCAGGCAACTGGGTCTCTTTCTTTCCGTGGTAAAAGTTCCCCAGATAAACGGTCATTAGCCTTTGATCCCCAATTAAAAAAAGCAACCAACAATGGAAGAAACCTCCAGTAAAAAGCATTTTTTGCCTCGAAAAGTTCTTGTTGTGGAAGATGATAACGGGTTACGCTCCCTTATTGTACGCTCACTTAACAATTCCGGGTTTATTGCCGAGGGGTTGCCCAGGGGAAAAGAAGCCATTGAATCAATGCTGGCCGATAATAAGCGCATTATGCTTATTGACCAGCGGTTGCCCGATATGACCGGCAGCGAAATAGTAGATACGCTTAAAAGCAGCGGGCTGAACGTAACCTTTGTAATGATGACCGGACAGGGCGATGAAAAACTTGCCGTTCAAATGATGAAACTGGGTGCCGCAGATTATCTTGTAAAAGAGGTTGGCTTTACACGTCTTCTGCCTGGCATCCTCGAAAGAATTTACCAGAACCTGGAGTCTCAGATTTTACTCAAAGAAGCTGAAGAATCCAATAAGTTGCTGGAAAAAGAGGTGGAGATTGCCAAAAAAACATTGCAATTCAAGCAAAAATTCCTGGCAAGCATCAGTCATGAGATTCGCACCCCGCTGACAGGTGTGATCGGCGTTATCGAGTTGCTGGAAAAAACCTCCCTTGACGAATCACAAAAAGATCTGATCAACACACTTCGCCTTTCATCTGCCAACCTAAGGGAGATTATTGACCAGGTGCTTGATTATTCAAAATTAGAAGCGGGAAAAGTGCACTTGAATAATTCCCTGTTTAGCTCAAATGAAATTTTTTCCAGCGCACAAAGGATCTTTTATGGTATTTGCAGAAAACCTATCACCCTGAAAACCACCATTGATCCAGAACTCCCCGAACTGGTCGTAGCAGATCAGAAAAGAATTATGCAGATCATGAACAACCTGATCGTAAATGCTGTGAAATTTACCAAAGAGGGTTCCATTGAAGTGGCCGGAAGGCTGGTTGAAAAGCTTGTTGATGATAAATGTATGATTGAGTTTGCTGTTGCCGACACCGGAATCGGAATCTCTGAAGAAGACCTCAGCTCATTGTTCAGCCCCTTTTCACAGGCAAGAGATATTGAATCCTCTTCCTATGGTGGTGCCGGACTGGGGCTGTCCATTTGCAAAGAGCTGGTCGAACTGCATGGAGGAATTATTACCGCCGAAAGTAAACCTGGCGTGGGGAGTACATTTCGGTTTTCTGTTGAAGTGGGAGTACCCGAAGACGGTGCCAAGGAAGAGCAATCTGCCAGTGACAAAAAACGGGTTCCAAAGCCATTAAAGATCCTTTTAGCCGAAGATAAGGAGCTGAACCAGAAAATACTGAAGCTCCTGCTCAATAGTCTGGGCCATGAAGTAAGCATAGCATCCAACGGGGCCGAAGTACTTGATATCTTGCCCCATGATAATTTTGATCTTATCCTGATGGATATTCAGATGCCGGTAATGGATGGAATTACTGCGACACAGCTGTTAAAGGAAAAATTCAACAATCTACCCCCTATTGTTGGACTAAGCGCCAATGCTTTTGAGGGTGATCGTGAAAGATATATGCAGTTGGGCATGGATGAGTATCTTACAAAACCCATTGAAAGCGAAGACTTTACTAAACTTATTGAGAAGCTTGCCATATGATTTGCCTGAAAAAAGAATATTTATTGCCTGCAAAAACCAGTAGGTCAGTTGCAAAACAAGGAGTGGAAAAGTTTTCTGGTCTGCCAGAAACAAATTATAATATTCCCTGTTTTGTTTTATAGAAATTAATCCATACATTTGCTCCGTCAAAAAAAACAACAAATGAAAAATTTCATCAACCATCATCATCATACAATGCATATTCCCACGGAATAGCACATGCTGATGTTGTGTTGTAAAGTATAAAACTTACCGTGGGAAATCAACCCGCGGTTTTTTTTGATAAAAACCAAAATAAAATAAACAATTATTTAGTAAATCAGTTTTAAGTAGCATAATCCAGATAGCAATGAAAATTAAAACCGCCGATCTTTTTTCTGTACACCATCATGCTCATCATCATCATGCTGAGGAAGCAATCCCGTGCAGAAAAAACTGAAGCCCCGAAAATATTTTTCCATGTAGTGAAAGGCTTGCAGAATTCTGCAAGCCTTTTTTAGTAAACATCTACAAATCAATAACCTATTAACCTAATAACTAATTAACTCAATAACCCAATAACCTATTAACTAAAAAAAGATGCAAAAATTAAGAATTGCCATTCAAAAATCAGGTCGCCTCAGTGAAAAAAGCATACAATTGCTCAACGATTGCGGCATCAGTGTAAGCAACGGAAACCGCACCCTGCTTGCCTCAGGAAAGAATTTTCCCGTTGAGATCCTTTATCTTCGTGATGATGATATTCCGGGCTATATTGAAGACGGTGTGGCCGATGTGGGGATCCTGGGCGAAAATGTGGTACTGGAAAAAGGGAATGATCTCATTGTCATTTCCCGCCTTTCATTTGCCCGTTGTCGTATGTCCATAGCAATCCCCAGGGGAGAGGAGTACACAGGCCCTGAATACCTGCAGGGAAAACGCATTGCTACATCCTACCCCCGTATTCTGAGAAGATACCTTGATGAAAACAACATTAAGGCTGATATCCACGAAATTCTTGGCTCCGTTGAAATAGCCCCTTCCATTGGGCTTTCCGGGGCCATTTTTGATATTGTAAGTACCGGGAGTACCTTATTGAGCAATGGGCTCAAGGAAGTGGAAGTGGTGCTTAAATCAGAAGCTGTTCTGGTTTCAGGGAAAAACCTTGCCCCGGAAAAGCAGGCCATTCTGGACAAGCTGATGTTTCGTTTAAATTCGGTCATGAAAGGGCGCACCAACCGCTATGTGTTGCTCAATGCCCCCAATGACAGCCTGCAGAAAATTGTGGATATTATTCCGGGAATGAAAAGCCCAACCATCGTACCTTTGGCAGAAGAAGGCTGGAGTGCGGTGCACTCGGTGATCAGTGAAGACCGCTTCTGGGAAGTGATTGATCAGCTGAAAGAGGCCGGCGCGCAGGGAATCCTGGTAATCCCCATTGAAAAGATGGTGAATTAGTGGAGGGAGCTGGAAGTCGGAAGTCCGAAGTCGGAAGTTGAAGGCGATAGCCTGAAATCCCGAAAGCTTTCGGGATCGGAAGTGGAAAGCGACAGCCCGAAATCCCGGAGAGCTTTCGGGATCGAAAGCAGAGGTGCAGAGCACCGTTAACCTTTGTAGGAAAGAAAAATTAATATTTGAACAACCAGGTGCAGCGCACCGAAACTATTTTTCATAAGACATAAAAAAAACAGGCAATGAACACAAAAATCTCCATTACCCAAAACCCACCGCGTTCTGAATGGGATGTGCTGCTGAAAAGGCCGGCACTGGATGCGGAATACCTTGACAAGGCCATCGAGGATATCTTTTTTTCCGTAAAACGAAACGGGGACCAGGCTTTGAAAGATTTTACCCGTGCATTCGACGGCGTGGAGCTTGAAACTATTCGCGTTTCTCCTCAAAGTATTGAAGAGTCTGATAACCTGGTTAGTGAAGGGCTGAAGCAGGCCATCAATACCGCTGCCGATAACATTCGTAAGTTCCATGCCGCTCAGCAATGTACTCCCGTTAAAGTCGAAACCACGCCCGGGGTTATGTGCTGGCAAAAGGCGGTGCCCCTGCAGCGGGTAGGCTTATACATTCCCGGCGGAAGTGCACCCTTATTTTCTTCGGTGCTTATGCTTGCCATACCCGCCAAAATTGCAGGGTGTAAGGAAATCATCCTGTGCACCCCTCCCGGTAAAGACGGTAAAGTAAATCCTGCCATTCTTTATGCTGCCAAAACAGCGGGGGTAACAGCTGTTTACACCGTTGGAGGCGCGCAGGCCATAGC
>SLIL01000374.1 GCA_007135645.1 Bacteroidales bacterium | reverse complement strand
TTTGAGATCGGATCCAATGCACCGCTTTACAACCTGGATATCAAACGACTCGATGATTCGGGTACTGCAAGGGTAAGACTTACCCGTGAACTCAAAGTTCTTAACAACCTGCTTATAGACAGAAATACGTTGCTGGATGTGCGAAAAGACGGAGTAGATTACGATGTATACATTGGTCGTATCTTTGATCTGGCCATTGGTGGCCAGTACAACGCCCGCAACAATACAACCCATTTTACCGGTAACCAGCCCGGACGTATTTACGCCAGAGACATTTCACAACCTGCGCCCCTGGTATTCAATCATGTAAATATTCACAAAGACCAGGCCTGGAATCCATCCACATTCCGATCCGTAAGCCTGGGCAACACAGGAAGAATCGTAAACCCCGATGATAATAATAATACCGCCATTGAAATACGCGGTAACCTTACCATTACACGGGGGGAGTTGAATACGTTCAGGTACAGGGTGCTACATCTCGGTAATGCTGAAATAATCAACGGAAGGATATTGTCCAACAATACCAACCCCGGCAGGATCGAGCTGCGTGGTAACAGCCGTCAAACCCTTAAAGGGCCTGTTGCAGGCCAGGCATCTTTTGGAAACATCGTCCTGAACAATGGAAATGGAGCTGAGTTACTTACCAATGCCGCAGTTGATAATATTATTCTTCAGCAAGGAACCATGTTTCTCCATACCCATAACCTCAGGGTATCGGGCTCTGTTTCTCCCGGTGCTGGCGAATTCAGTGAAAATCGTATGTTTTGCACTGCAGGAAACGGAGGTGACGGTGGCCTTACCTTGCAGGTGAGCCAGGATGGCTCCTATCTGTTCCCATTGGGTACCAATGCCAATGGCAATACCCGCTACACTCCACTTACAGCGAATTATACCGATGTAGTAGATTCAGGTTGGGTAACCCTGAGTGTTGACGATCGCGAATTACCTACCCTAAACCAGGGAAATAATATAGACGCTCTCAGCTATTCATGGAGAATAAGGCACAGTGATTTCGAAGAACTGCCCTGGGTAAACAGTTATGTATTTACCTGCAGCCACGATGATTATCCGGGTAACAACCCCTGGGGTGGAAACTGGAGGCCTGGTAAAGTAGTTGGAACTGAACGCTCCAATGAAAACGGCAGCAACCTGTCTGGCACCAGCATTACTTTTAATGCAGGGTTTGATCTGGAAGAAGGGTTTTATACGGCTGCACAGCAAAATGCTTTTTCAGGTCAACTGAGAGTTTTCTATAGCCGTGGTGGGCAAGGAATGAAAAACTGGAATAGTAACCAAACCTGGTCGTATAATGGTCATACCGGAGGCCCTGTTCCTAATGGAAATCCACACAGACCCGGCTCAGGAGATATTGTGATCATTGGATACAACCCTGATATTGACAATGGTTACCACTGGATCAACATGAACCAGAATAACATTGAAGTTGCAGAGATCCGTTTTGCCGGTGATGGCAGTACCTGGAATCCCAGATTATACATACAGAATGGCCATACCCAGAACCTGGGAAGCGTATCTGGCAGGGGCGATATACGCCTGTATGTAAGAAACGGAAGTATTCCGACCGTTCATGGAGACCTGGGTGATTTTCTCAATGGAGAACACAATGTATTTGCTTATCATATTAATAATAATAGCCATGTTAATATCCCGGCAAATATCCAGGTTTTTCCAAATCTAAGGATAGAAGCTGAAGGTGCAAACATTGGAAACAGATCCATCAGCTTTGAAGAGGATATTCATGTGAAACGTAACCTGGTTGTGGATGGAAACTCCACCCTGATCCTCCACAGTGGTGATCATGGCAATATTACCGTTGAGGGAAATACCAATATTGGGGGTTATCTGGGTGGCAGGATTTATTTTCCCACCAGTGGCCCTGCAAAAACCCTTGCTATTCATGGAAACCTCAGGCTAAGACAAGACACTGGCCAGAACACCCTGGAAGTATTAAATAACAACCCCAATTCACTGGAACACAGACTGCTGTTGGGTGGAGACCTGATCCATGAGGCAGGATCCATCAATCTTGCAAACGATAATACCAATGGCAACAATGTTACACTAGAGCTGATCGGTAACTCCAATGGAGAATATACGAGAACCGGTGGCAGCGAAGCTAACTTCTACCGTATTGTCATGAACAAAAACGCCGCCGGCCTGGTAACTTTTTCTTTCAATAGCTCCTTCCAGATTCATGGCCCCACCGATGGCGATCATAAAGCCATTGAGCTGATCAGCGGAAGGCTTGGTCTGCGCCACTCTGGCATTGATGTAACTCTTACCTCAGGCGGTGCCGACTTTAAAATCCCCCAGGGCAGTGAGCTTTGGATGGGCAGCAGTGCCACTGCACGGATAAGTGGCAACAATACCGGTATCTGGCTCGATGGCAAACTCACCATGGGCTATGGCACCAAAGGGTATTTCAATGAAGGAACCAACAACTATATCGAATACACCGCCTCAGGGCAATCCGAAATAGACATCAACAGCGGCGACAGCAAATTACTGGTAGGATCACAGATCAGAAGATCTACTCTTACAGAAGAAGGGATTCTCCGTTTCAGGGTAACCCATAGCAGCTCGGAAGTGGTCATTGGTACTCAAGCAGGGCACATCCCGGAGAATAACAGAGGTGTCTTTGAATTACTCAATGCCGGAAGCAGACTGGTAATGGGTGAAAACACCACCATCACCATAGCCAATGCACAGAACAATGCCTCCTTCCCTTCTGTTTATCTGCAGCCTGCAAGCCATGAGCTTGGTCAGGGAAGTGTAATACAGGCAGGTGGCATACCCACTGCTTCTGATCAAACCATCGGTATATACAGCAGTATCCCGCTTGAGAACCTTAGCGTGAGCAATACCAGTGAAAACGATCCTACACTAAGGTTGTGGAGAAGAAATATTACCATCAACCAGGATATTTCAATTGACAATAATTCTACCCTGGATGCCAACGCATGGGATATCACCATAAAAGGGAACTTCCATAACTATGGCAATTATAAACCAGCCGGAAACACCACTATTTTCTCAGGTTCAGCCACGCAGCATATTCATGGGAAAACCCCCTTCCACAACCTGGTAAAAAATCAATCCAATGGATTGCATATACTCGACAGTGTAATGGTTTCCAACGAACTGAACCTTCTTAGCGGATCGTTCCATGACAATGGAAACACCATCTCGGTACAGGGGCATGTAGTTATGAATGTGGAACATTTTCATGAAGGAAGTGGCAACGGTATTGTATTTAATGGTAGCAGCCAGCAAACCCTGACGGGTAACGGATCATTCGGCAAGCTTACTATCCATAATCCGGCTGGCGTGGCCATGCCCATCGGTTCAACCTTCAGAATTAAAAACGAGTTGCAACTTATTTCCGGTGTTTTGAACATCGACCGCAACCTGCTGGTCATTGAAGAGCAAGCATCCATTACGGAAGCCAATCCGTTTTCTGAGAACAATATGATCCAGACCAACATCTCCTTTACCGATGCAGGCATAATGAAATATTTTCCACAGGTGAGCGCCTCAGACAATTACGTGTTTACCTTCCCCATTGGATCAGAAGGCAAATATACACCCATAAGGTTGAATATTGAAAACCTTGATGCAGGTGGAACCATACGTGTAAAAGCAGCCAACGAATTACACCCAACCATCAACAATGATGATAGTTCGTGCCCTGAGATTCTGAACACGGAGAATGTGCTTCATTATCACTGGCTCATGGAAGGAAATAACATCAATGGTTTTACGGGTAATGTTACCATGAGGTTTTATCCTGAAGATTACCGTATTGATACAGAACATTACACTGCCAATGATTACATTACTGCGCGCTTGCTTTGGGGCACCACGGAATGGAACAAGTTTGGCCCTGAAAGTTTTGATCTGGCCAACCGCAGGCTTAGCTTCAGCTTCTCCAATACCGATGATTCCGGGATCAGCGGTGATTATACCGCCGGAGTAGAAGATCCATGGTGTGAAGGAGCGATTCCCAATGATGTACCCGCCTATATTTCCATAAGCAATGGCAACTGGACGGATGCTTCCATCTGGGATACCTATCCTGAATCAGGAGGCACAGTTCCCTCAGGAGGTCCGAGAGGCTCGGTGACCTATGTTGAGCACGTTGTTACTATCCCTGAAAACTACACCATTAATTACAAAACTGTTGTGAGAAACAATGGTATGTTAAGACTGGGAAGCACCTTTGCAAACCGTCTTGGATTTGTTAATGGCAATGGTGTTATTCAACTGGAAAGGGGCAATCTGCCAGCCGGGATCTATGAAGAGTTCTTTGGACCCAACGGAGGTACTCTTGAGTTTACCGGACATGGTGATTATGATGTACTTAGCGAGATCACCACCGTGCGAAACCTGATCTTCTCGGGTACAGGAGAGCGCAGACTGCCCAACCTGGATTTTCTGATCTACGATGATCTTACCATCAACGGTGATGACAATACCCTGCATATCATCAATGAACACGATCGCAGGATCACCATTAACAGGGATATAATATTCAACAATGGTACTTTCTATGCAGGTATCGGTACATCTGCAATAATTATGGGTGGCACTCTGCCTCAGTTTATCTCAGGAAGCAATAGCTTTACAGGCAATAATGCATTATGGAACCTGGAGGTAAATAACGAAAGGCTTACCCTTCAAAGTCCGGTTGATGTTGATCGAAACCTGTTATTTTCATCAGGAATAATCCGCACCACGGAAGAAAATATTCTTACCATTGTGAATCCCTCACCCCATGCGGCTATTGGTTACAACCAAACTCGTTATGTTCATGGCCCCATGAGAAAATACATCAACAGCGACAGTTATTTTACTTTCCCGGTAGGAAAAAACAACCACTTCGGCCCCATAGGTGTAACCAGTCCAACCCGCAATGCCATCTGGAAAGCGGAATACTTCACAGCCAACCCCCATACTGATATGGGTAATGGCGTTGAACAGGTTAGCCTGGTGGATTACTGGTCGCTTGAAGATATTGACGATGTGCATCCCGAAGCTATTGTTACCCTGAGCTGGGGTGCTAACACGGGAGTTATGGACGAAAGATTCCTGGTAGTTGCCGAGCTGGACGAAACAGGCACATGGCAGTCAAGGGGTGGCGCCTCCATAACAGGTGATCCTTCCTTTGGCTATGTTTCCACAGACCGCTTTATTTCTTTCAGCGAAAAATTCTTTACCGTAGGCTCCACAAGCAATATCAACCCGCTACCCATAGAGCTGCTCAGCTTTGAGGTATATATGGATGGTGACCACGCTATGATGGAATGGGTAACCGCATCAGAACGGAATAATAACTTTTTCACCGTGGAAAGAAGCCGCAACGGAAAGGATTTTGAGATCGTTGGGGTATATGCCAGCCAGGCCGTCTATGGCAACAGCAACCAGAATCTTTATTACGATGCCATAGATACCCAACCTCTGAAAGGGATATCTTACTATCGTCTGAAACAAACGGATTTTGACGGTACTTATGAATACAGTGACCTGGTGGTTCTGGATAACAGAAAAACCAACCTGGTGCAGTTTAACCTGATGCCCAACCCCAACAGGGGAACCAGCTTCAGGATTGCTCTCAACGGGCTCAGTCCACACGAGAATCTGAATGTGAGTGTAGTGGACCTTTATGGCAGAAGTGTTTATAACAACCGCATGCAGGCCAATGATAGTGGCGGGCTTCATTCCTTTATCATACCTCCGGGCAGATTATCTGACGGGGTTTACATGGTAAACATATCCGGTGTTTCAGGAAACCATACCATGCGTATGATTGTAAAATAACAGATTTATCTTCTTCGGCAGGGCCTTAGCGATAATTCAACAGGAATTTGCAGCAGGTCGCGAATGGCCACAGAAGCAGCAACACAACCAAAAACCGCGGGCATGTAACTGATCGTTCCTACCGTGGTTTTTTTGTTGGGTTCATCTTCAACGGGCAACATGGCATTATCATCAACGATCTCGGGCGAAAATACGGTTTTGAACCCCGAGCGAACACCCAGGTTTTTTAACCGTTTCCTGAGCATGCGTGCAAGATTGCATTGATAGGTCTCAGAAAAATCGGCCACTTTCACCTGCACAGGATCGGTTTTACCCCCTGCACCCATGCTACTTACCAGGGGCAGTTCCTTAAGCAGTGCCTGCCTGATCATGAATATTTTAGGCGAAAGGGTATCAATGGCATCCACTACATAATCAAAAGGTTCTTCGAGGATCTCATTGGTACGTTCATCACGGATAAATTCATCTATCACCGTAAGGTCAAGCTCCGGGTTGATATCCAGCAACCGGTCTTTCATCAACTGTGCTTTTCTTTTGCCTACTGAAGATGTGGTGGCCAGCAGCTGGCGGTTGCGATTGGAATCCTGTATCCGGTCCCCGTCTATAATAGTCATCTTACCAATGCCTGCCCGGCAGAGCATCTCCGCGGCATAGCCCCCTACCCCACCCAGACCGGCAACCAGAATATTGGAAGCATTGAGAATCTCAGTCTTTTCGTGATCGAGCAGCAGCAAAGTACGCTCCTGCCAGTTTTTATCTGTCATTTAATAGTTGTGTAACACGGTTAAAACAATACAATTGCGCATTTAAAGGGGTAAGTCTGGTTGAAAAACCCGGTTAAAATTATCCTGGATCAAGCTTTTGATCTCATCTTCTTTTTTACCGGTGATCAGGGCTGCTTTGCTATATACCGTTTCAATGGAAATATCCGAATCGTCTGTTTCAAGAAACCAATGCTCCACTCCTGTCTTTTGCAATACCGTTTCAGCTTTGGAGCCTTCTTTCAACAATTGTTCACCAAAGGAAAGCATACAGCCGTGGCCGATGATTTGCCCGGCCATTTCAAGGCTGCTGTTAAAGCCATGAAATATCCATACATTTTCTGCTTTGAGCTCTTTGCGCAAGCCCAGCAGCTCACTGTAGGCCTTCACGCAATGAATGATCATGGGTTTATGATAGCTTTCAGACAATTTCACTTGCTGTATAAAAATTTCCTTCTGCAACTCCCAGTCAGTCCGGGTGATCTTGTCAAGTCCTGCTTCACCGGCAGCGATGCATCCTTTTTGTGAAAACGCTTTTTCCATGTTAACCAATTCCTCACTGGCCTGATCACCGCTATTAATATACCAGGGATGTATACCCACAGAGAACCAGCCAACCGGTTTTTTATTCATCCACTCCGACGGAAACTGGTTAAGGATACTCCTTACATTATCTGTACATTCCTTCCCTTTATGGGTATGGATATTGACATAGGGAATGACCATAGCTATGCATTAGAATGATTGCAAAGGTAAAAGGAAAAAATAATCTGGGCCAAACAACACAAACTCATGCAACAGATGGCCTGATCAGCCACACGTCTAATTTTAGCAAAACCTGCAATCTTTATCAAATTGCAGGTTGCGGCGTGAATAACATTAAAAGTTTATGTAAATTACCTGAGCAATTTAACCCCGATAGCATTGAGCCCTCTGGGGCCCCTTTCGGTTTCAAAAATCACATGATTTCCTTCTGAAATAGGCTCGAGTATATTATTGATATGCACAAAAATACTTTCATTGGATCCATGGTCTTTAATAAAACCATATCCTTTGGAGTCGTTAAAAAAGGTAACCGTTCCGTTTCTGATTGTTTCTTCTTCGATTTCTTCTTTTTTGGGTACACCGATCTGTATATCTTCAGCTTTTATTTCTTTGGCCTTGTAACCGGGATCAGGTGGAGTGGAAGTAATATTTCCATGCTCATCCACGTAGGCAAACATATCCTCTTCACTTTTGCCTTTTTCGGCATCCATTTTGCGTTCTTCTCTTTTTTTCTCTTTGTCTTTCTTCTTTTTTTGCTTCTTTTGTTCGTTCTCCTTTTTTTGAAAAGATTGTTGTGATCTACCCATAGTTTTTAATATTCTGATTTAAAGTTAATTGTTGCTCATTCTGTTCTGAAGCAAATAAAATAAAAGATGCGAGTTCAGAAGGTGGATGTATGATTTACAAAAGTACACATTTCCCGTTACTTATTTTAAGTTATCCTGTAGATCTTCATGATCCCTTCCAGTATCTTGTCAAAATCAATCTGCAGATCAATGAGTTTTCCTGTTTTTACATCAAAAACCCACCCATGCACTTTGATCCCGCGCTCCTTGTATGCTTTCTGAACGGTAGCCGTTTTTATAACGTTGACACATTGCTCCTGCACGTTGAGGTCTACCAGCTTTTTATACCGTTCTTCTTCATTTTCAATGGCATCCAGGGTATCCTGGTGAATGCGGTAAACATCCCTGATATCTCTGAGCCAGGGGTTGAGCAACCCAAGATCCAGTGGTTGCATGGCAGCCTTTACCCCACCGCAGTAGTAATGCCCGCAAACCACGACATGGTTTACCCTCAGATGTTTAACAGCAAAGTTTATCACTGACTGCACATTCAGATCGGTATTGGGCACCATATTGGCAATATTGCGATGCACGAACACCTCGCCGGGCTTTACGCCCATGAGCTCTTCAGCAGTTACACGGCTGTCAGAGCAGCCAATATAAAGGATCTCAGGGCTTTGCCCCTGGGAGAGTTTGTTAAAATAGTCCTTGTCCAGGGCCAGTTTTTCACTGATCCATTTTTCATTGTTGTCAAAAATATCCTTAATATTCATGGCAAATTACATATTATATTTACATGGTTGTGTTTTCTTCGATGACCAAAAATAATACTATTACAGGAATTTTCCATTATATTTGGCCATTGTGAACCATAGAATTCAAACACAAACCCCAAACAAAATGAAAAATTTTTACTTATCTGCCGCTTTCATCTTTTTTATAACTGCTGCCCTGTTTTCACAGGATCGCATTACCGGCCATAATTTTGCCAGCCGCTCCGAGGTAATCGCACAGCACGGAATGGCTGCCACCAGCCATCCCCTTGCCACACAGGCAGCCCTTGACATTCTTAAAAAAGGGGGCAGTGCCGTGGATGCAGCCATTGCTGCCAATGCTATGCTGGGCCTTATGGAGCCTACAGGATGCGGCATAGGTGGCGACCTGTTTGCTATCATCTGGGATGCTGAATCCGGGCAATTGCACGGCTTGAATGCCAGTGGCCGTTCTCCCAAAAGCCTTACCCGGGAGTATTTTCTTGAAAACGGGTATGAAATGATCCCCCGGTCGGGCGCCCTGTCGGTAAGTGTCCCCGGCACCATAGACGGATGGTTTGAAATGCACAACCGGTTCGGAAAACTGGAAATGCAGGCCATATTGCAACCTGCCATAGACTATGGCAATAACGGGTTTCCGGTAACCGAGCTCATAGCATACTATCTTGACCGTTCGGCTGCACGCCTGGGCCATTACCCCAATTTCAAAGAAACTTATATGCCCCATGGCAGGATGCCTGCCAAAGGGGAGATCTTCAAAAATCCTTACCTGGCCAATACCTATCAGATCATTGCTACCGAAGGAAGAGATGCCTTTTACATGGGGGATATCGCCCGCACCATTGAAGCCTACATCAAAGAGAACGGTGGTTTTCTGAGCTATGAAGACATGGCCGCACACACCAGCACCTGGGTGGATCCGGTATCAACCAACTACCGGGGATATGATGTGTGGGAGTTGCCCCCCAACGGGCAAGGCATCGCGGCCCTGCAAATGCTCAACATCCTGGAAGGATACGATATTGCATCCATGGGCCTTTACAGCCCCGAGTACATACACCTGTTCGTGGAAGCCAAAAAGCTGGCTTACGAAGACCGGGCTCATTACTATGCCGATATGGATTTTGCCCCCGTACCGGTAGAATGGCTCATTTCAAAAGAGTATGCTGCAGAAAGAAGAAAACTGATTGATCCAAACCGGGCTTCACGCCGTTATGAGCCGGGGATGCAGGAAGGCCCTAACACCATTTACCTTACCGTGGCCGATAAGGATGGCAACATGGTATCGCTTATCCAGAGTAATTACAGGGGTATGGGAAGCGGGATGACCCCTCCCGGGCTGGGCTTTGTATTGCAAAACCGGGGCGAAGGGTTTACCTTGCAGCCCGATCGCTTCAATACCTTTGAGCCGGGCAAGAGACCTTTCCATACCATCATTCCCGGATTTATTACCAAAGATGGCGAGCCATACATCAGCTTTGGGGTAATGGGGGGCGATATGCAGCCCCAGGGACATGTACAGATCGTGATCAACATGATCGATTTCGGGATGAACCTGCAGGAAGCAGGCGATGCACCCCGGATCTATCACACCGGCTCATCGGAACCCACAGGGGAACAAATGACCGATGGAGGTGTGGTAATGCTGGAATCGGGTTTCCCCTACGAAACCATCCGCGCCCTGCTGCACAAAGGACACCGCATGCAATGGGTATCAGGACCCTTTGGAGGGTACCAGGCCATCAAGTGGGATAAAGTGAACGGGGTTTATTATGGTGCTTCTGAAAGCCGAAAAGACGGCCAGGCAGCAGGATATTGAAAGTTAAATTTTCCTGTTAATTTTACACTCTCAAACAAAAATCAAATCATGAGCCTGCTTCCAAAAAAATGCTATTTCATATTTAATGAAAACCTATTAAAAATTCGCAGTATGTCAATTAGTTGCGGACTCCCCCTCTTAGGGGGATGGGGGGTATTGGACTTTTAGAAGTGGATTCAAAAATCATCAAATCTATAAACACAAATGACACTTATCATGAAAAAGATCAAGCTTCTGTTTTTATTTGTTTTGATTGCCGCAAGTGGCAGCGCCTTTGCCCAGAAACAGGCCATGATCCCCGAAACGCTTTGGGAATTTGGCCGTGTGGGAGGTATGCAGGTATCGCCCGATGGAAATACCATCCTGTTTACGGTAACCAATTATGATGTGGAGACCAACCGTGCCAGCCGCGATGTTTATACCATTGCTGTATCGGGTGGGCAGCCCCGCAACATCACCAACAGCCCCGAGAACGAGTTCAATGCCATCTGGCGGCCCGATGGCCTGAGGATCGGCTATCTCTCTTCCAAAAGTGGCAATGTACAAATGTGGGAAATGGAACCCGATGGCAGCAACCCACAGCAGGTTTCCCATGTTTCCGGTGGTATATCAAGCTTTGAATACAGCCCCGACATGAGGCATATTTATTTCACCAAGCGGGTAAAGATTGAAGAAAGCCCCCATGATATGCACCCCGACCTCCCCCTGTCAAACGTATATATCTATGACGACCTTATGTACCGCCACTGGGACCGCTGGCACGACTATTCCTACAGCCACATCTTTATTGCAACATACCATGAAGGAACCATTGGCAGACATATTGACATCATGGAAGGAGAACCCTACGACTCGCCCATGCCCCCCTTTGGTGGCAGCAGCCAGATCTCCTGGTCGCCCGATGGCAATTATCTTGCCTACACCTGCAAAAAGAAAGTAGGTAAAGAACGTGCAATAAGCACCAATTCCAACATCTACCTTTACAACCTGCAAACACAACAAACCACCAACCTCACCCCATTCAATGAAGGCTACGACCGCAACCCGGTATTTTCTCCCGACGGACGGTATTTGGCATGGGAAAGCATGGAAACTCCCGGCTTTGAGTCCGACAAAAACCGTATTATGATCATGAACCTGCAGGATGGCAGCTATGACTATTACACTAAAGGTTTTGACCAGAGTGCCGGCAACGTTAGATGGTCTAAGGATGGCCGCACCATTTATTTTGTCAGCGGACATCATGCCACGTATCAAATGTACAGCCTTGACCTGGCCAGCAGAAACATTACCCAGATCACTGATGGCTGGCACAATTACAACTCTCTGGCCATTGCAGGCGATTACCTGGTGGGAGAACGCATGAGCATGTCTTCGCCCGTGGAGATCTTCAGGGTGAATAAGAATGATGGCACGCAGGTGCAGCTAACCAATATCAATGAACTGGTATTTGACAAGATCCAGATGGGCAACATTGAACAACGCTGGATAGAAACCACCGATGGCAAGCAGATGCTGGTATGGGTTATCTTCCCTCCCAACTTTGACCCCAACAGGCAATATCCTGCATTGCTGTATTGCGGCGGTGGCCCGCAGAGTGCCGTGAGCCAGTTTTTTTCCTACCGATGGAACTTCCAGATCATGGCAGCCCATGACTATATTATTATTGCCCCCAACCGTCGCGGGCTACCCACCTTTGGGCAGGAGTGGAACGATCAGATCAGCCAGGACTACGGCGGGCAAAACATGCAGGACCTGCTCACCGCGGCGCGCGAAGTAAGCAAGGAGCCGTATATTGATGAATCGCGCCTGGGTGCCGTTGGGGCCAGCTATGGCGGCTTTTCGGTATTCTGGCTTGCCGGCAATCACGAAGGACTCTTCAGCGCATTTATCTCGCACTGCGGGATGTTTAACTTCGAAAGCTGGTATGGTACCACTGAGGAAATGTTCTTTGCCAATCATGACATCGGCGGCCCCTACTGGGCTGACCCCCGCCCGCATAGCTACGAATTTTCACCCCACCTGTTTGTGCAGAACTGGGATACCCCCATCCTGGTAATCCATGGTGCAAAAGATTACCGTGTGCCCAAATCAGAAGGGTTGCAGGCCTTTAATGCTGCTCAGCTCCTGGGAGTCCCCAGTCGGCTGATCATTTACCCGGAAGAGAACCACTGGGTGCTCACACCACAAAACAGTATTTTGTGGCAAAGAGAATTTTTCAAATGGCTGGATAAATGGTTAAAATAGCCGGTATGGTATAATTTTGTAATTTTGCCGCCGTTTTAAAACAGAAAAGATTCTTTCAATACAATTAATACTGAACCGCACGGGCACATGCAAAAAATTTATCCCCGCATCCTGGCAATGATCATCCTGATCTTGTTAACAAATTTTTCTTTGGCCCGTGCGGTTTTCCTTTATACCCCTGAAGCATTTTTGTTGAAAGATACTGTGATCAGGCCTTTCCAGGAAACGCTTCAGCCCGATACCCTGGCAAATGACACCCTGATCCGGGATACAATCCCTCCTGTGAGTGAGCCTGCTGATACACTTTTACCGGCAGAAGCACTTCAAAGGGGCACTGTTGCAGTTCCTACCGTAAAAGATGAAGAAAAACTACCCCGGTCTGCCATACCCCGTTTTTCAGAACAGCAACTCCAAACCCCCTTTGCCTTGCAGCCCCGGTACATTGATACTTTGCTGCTTGATTTTCATATTTATGATCCCATAAAGAGAAAAAACCTTTTTACAGGACACAAGGGAAATATTGGCCATCCCAACCGGCTGCTCACCTTTGATCCAAAAATTTCTTCCGGGCTTAATACAGGGGAATACGAGCTTTACGGAGCATACCTGTTCAGGCATGACGATCTGTTGTTTTACAGACCCAAACATGTTTTCACCGAGTTGTTCTATGTGTTTGGCGACAACCGTGAACAGTATTTTTATGCCAAACACAAGCAAAAGGTGCATGAAACAACGCACGTAGGTTTGCAATATCGGGTAGTTAACTCACCTGGTGCTTTCAGCCGTATCAATGCCCGTAACACCAACCTTTACCTCACAGCTGATTTTCTGAGCCCTGATCAACGTTATCAGGCACTGGGCACCTTTGTATTCAACAGAATCCGCAACCAGGAAAGTGCAGGCCTGGAAGATCATGTGGCCTTTGAAGAGGATCAGGACAGCGACTTTGTATTGCTTGAAAGGGCCGAAGCCTGGTACCGGGACTTTTCCATCAACCTAAGGCATTTTTACCAGACAGGCTTTTACACAGCTGCCGACACGGTGCAGCCAGGACGGTTTATCAATCTGGGCCGCATCAATCATGATTTTACATTTGAACGAAAAGCGTTTATTTTCAATGAAAACGAGCCCCCATTCCCTTTTTATGATCATCAACGGTTCAATGAAAACCTTACTTATGACTCTACTGTCGTTCACCGGATAGAGAACCTTGTTTCATGGTCCAACTTCCCGCTGACAAGCGGACGTGGAACTTTCCCGTTTAATTTCAGGGTATTTGCCCGGCACAGCATCAATACCATACAGCAACCGGCAGGATTACCCAAAGGTGGAGAATGGACCAACGAAGAAGGAGAAAGAATTTACCATTCCATCAGCAACAGTTATAATGAGATTGTCCTGGGGGCCGATCTTCAGAGCGACCAAAGGCGTTTTATTTCTTTTGGAGGTTATGCCAATACTACTGTGGGAGGTTACCATGATGAAGATTTCCATGCAGGGGGATTTCTTAATATTGGCGGACCTGAAAGAAGTTATAACCTGGAACTAATGCTTCGTTATGCATTGGCTGAGGCTCCTTTCTTTTACAACCGAATGTCGGTGAACAACGTGGTGTGGGAAAATGATTTTGACAAAACCCAGATGGTTAATCTCAGAGCCCGGCTGAAGTTTCCCTTTCTAACTCTTGAAGGAAATTACTACCTGCTCGATCGCTGGGTGTTTGCCGGCCCCGATGCCCTTCCTGTTCAGAACACTACCGAGCTAGGCTATTTCAGCCTGGGTGCCTACAGCAACATCAGGGTTGGGCCATTTGGCTTTCGCAACCACATCCTGTTGCAGGAGGCAAGCAGTGCCAACTTTCAGCAACTTCCCCAGCTGATCAGCTATCATTCTGTTTTTGTAAACTTCGGCCTGTCAGGGAATAATCTGATCAACCAGGTGGGGTTTGATTTTCACTACAACAGCGCTTACCAGGCCATGGCCTATATGCCTGTAACCCGCCTGTTTTATAATCAGAACGAACATACCCTGCGCGAAAAGATCCAGCTTGATGCTTTCTGGAACGGAAAGATCGGGCCTGCAAGATTGTTTGTAAAGTTTGAGAATCTTCTTGGCCTGGTGTTGGATCTACCGCCCCATTACGACATCCCCTTCTATCCCTGGCCTGAGGCTGCATTCAAGTTTGGTGTATCGTGGATGTTTTTCGATTAACAACTCTCCGTTATTTTCTTGTTTTGAATCGTTATAAATAAGCAACAACGGCCAAAACGTTGAAGTATTTTTAGTAATTTTGCGCCGTAATTGACGCAAAGCTAATTGCCTTACACAAGACTGTTTTTAAATAAGACACAACTATGACAAAAAAGAAAAAATTTATTACATGTGACGGTAATCACGCCGCTGCGCATGTTGCTTACATGTTTAGCGAAGTGGCAGCCATTTATCCCATTACCCCTTCATCCAACATGGCAGAAAATGTTGATGAGTGGGCAGCCAAAGGACGTAAGAATATCTTCGGGGAGGAAGTAAAACTGGTTGAGATGCAATCGGAGGCAGGAGCCGCCGGTGCAGTTCATGGTTCTTTGCAGGCTGGTGTTTTAACCAGTACCTATACCGCATCCCAGGGGCTATTGCTCATGATTCCCAATATGTACAAGATTGCCGGTGAGTTGCTCCCCGGTGTGTTCCACGTTTCGGCGCGCAGCCTTGCCGCCCAGGCTCTTTCTATTTTTGGTGACCATTCTGATGTTATGAGCACCCGCCAGACCGGCTTCGCTATGCTGGCAACCGGTAGTGTTCAGGAAATTATGGATATTGCTCCCATAGCCCACCTGGCAGCCATTAAGTCAAGAGTTCCTTTCCTGCATTTCTTCGACGGATTCCGCACCTCGCACGAGATGCAGAAAGTAGAAGAAGCAGACCAGGATACCCTGAAAGAATTGCTGGATATGGAAGCCCTTCAGGCTTTCCGTGAAAGGGCCCTCAACCCCGAGCATCCTGTTACCCGTGGTACAGCTCAAAACCCTGACATCTACTTCCAGTCAAGAGAAGCTGCCAACCGCTTTTACGATGTGCTGCCCGATATGGTAGAAGAATACATGCAAAAGATCAATGAGATCACCGGCCGCGAATACCATCCCTTTACTTATTATGGTGCTGCCGATGCTGAGCATGTGATCATTGCCATGGGATCCATTACCGATACCATTAAAGAAACCATCGACTTCCTCACCGCCAAAGGCGAAAAAGTGGGGCTGGTTTCTGTGCACCTTTACAGGCCTTTCAGCGCGAAATACTTCCTGAAAGTGATGCCCAAATCAGTGAAAAGAATTACCGTACTTGACCGTACCAAAGAACCCGGCGCAAACGGAGATCCTTTGTACCTGGATGTTCGTGATCTTTATTTTGGCAAGAAAGATGCCCCTGAGGTATATGGCGGCCGCTACGGATTGAGTTCAAAAGACACAACTCCCAAGCATATTATTGCAGTATACGAAAACAGCAAGCTCAATGAGCCCAAGAACCAGTTTACCGTTGGTATCAACGATGATGTTACCTTCAAATCACTGGCACTTGGAGAAGAGCTTGACGTTTCACCCGAAGGAAACTATGCCGCTAAGTTTTACGGCCTGGGTTCTGACGGTACAGTAGGTGCCAATAAAAACTCCATCAAGATCATTGGTGATTCTACCGATAAGTTTGTTCAGGCATATTTCAGCTATGACTCCAAGAAATCAGGTGGTATTACCGTTTCTCACCTTCGTTTTGGTGATGCACCTATTCGTTCGCCCTACCTGGTAAACAACTCCAATTTTGTTGCCTGCCACGTACCATCTTATTTGCAAAAGTACGACATGCTCAAAGGGCTGAAAAAAGGAGGAACCTTCCTTCTGAACTCTATATGGGATGTGGAAGAGACTAAAAACCGTCTTCCCGACCACATGAAAAAGTATATGGCAGACAATGATATTCAGTTTTACATTATCAATGCCACTGCCATTGCTGAGGAGATCGGACTCGGAAACCGTACCAACACCATCATGCAATCAGCCTTCTTTAGGGTAGCTGAGGTAATTCCTTATGAGCAGTCGGTGAAAGAGATGAAAGATGCCATCATGAAATCTTACGGCATGAAAGGTGAGGAGATTGTAAGCATGAACAATGCTGCCGTTGACAAAGGTGGTGAGGTAACAAAGATTGAGATCCCCGCTGACTGGAAAAAGATCAGTGTGAAGCCCGCAGCAAAGAGAGACGACGTTCCTGAATTTATCCGCGACGTGGTATTCCCAATTTACGCTCTCAACGGTGATGATCTTCCCGTGAGCACCTTCCTGGATCGCGAAGACGGGACCTTCCCACAGGGAACTACCCAGTACGAAAAACGTGGTATTGCAGTAAACGTGCCTGAGTGGCAGGTAGATAACTGTATCCAGTGTAACCAGTGTGCTTATGTTTGTCCGCACTCTGTTTTGCGTCCGTTCCTCATCAGCGAAGATGAAATGAAGGCCATTGGTGAAGATACTCCTGTACAAAATGTAAAAGGAAAACTCTCTGAATATAAGTACCGCATGCAGGTGAGCCCCCTGGATTGCACCGGTTGCGGCAACTGCGCCGATATTTGTCCTTCGCCCGAAAAGGCACTGATCATGAAGTCTCTGGACTCTCAAATGCATGAAGATACGCGCTGGGACAAGATCATCAAGAATGTAACTTACAAGGATCACCTGGTAAACAAAGAGCAGTCTGTTAAAAACAGCCAGTTTGCACAACCTTTGTTCGAGTTTAGTGGCGCATGCGCTGGTTGCGGTGAAACACCTTATATCAAGCTCATCACCCAGCTTTATGGCGACCGTATGATGATTGCCAATGCAACAGGATGTTCTTCTATCTATGGTGGTTCTGCTCCTGCAACACCCTACACCGTAAACAGCAATGGTGAAGGACCTGCCTGGGCTAACTCGCTCTTCGAAGACAATGCCGAATACGGTTTTGGTATGGCAACAGGAGTAAACAAGATCCGCGAGCGTATTGCACGCTTTATGCAAGTAGGCATGGAAGCCGACGATATGAAAGCTGAAACCAAGGAAGCTTTCAAAGGATGGCTGGATACCAAAGAAGATGCCGCCACCAATAAGGAAGCCTCTCACAAGGTTATCGAAGCCCTTAAGAGCGAAAACAACCAACTCGCCAAAGATATCATGTCACTGAAGCAATACCTGGTGAAGAAGTCGGTATGGGTATTTGGTGGTGACGGTTGGGCTTATGACATCGGATACGGTGGTCTTGACCACGTAATTGCCTCTGGCGAGGATATCAACCTGCTGGTAATGGATACCGAGGTTTATTCCAACACCGGTGGACAGGCTTCCAAAGCTACCCCCGTAGGTGCTATTGCCAAGTTTGCCGCATCAGGTAAGCGTGTTCGCAAGAAAGACCTGGGCATCATGGCCATGAGCTACGGATATGTTTACGTGGCACAGGTAGGTATGGGCGCCAATCACAACCAGTTCCTTAAAGCTCTTCGTGAAGCAGAAGCTTATCCCGGGCCATCTGTGATCATTGCTTACTCCCCATGTATCAACCACGGATTGCGCGGTGGTATGGGCTCTACCCAGACCCAGACCAAAGATGCTGTGGAAGCCGGATACTGGCAGTTGTACCGCTACAACCCCATGCTCGAAGCAGAAGGAAAGAACCCCTTCCAGCTCGACTCCAAAGAACCCGACTGGAGTAAGTTCCAGGGCTTCCTGGGCAGCGAGGTGCGTTACAGCTCACTTAAAAAGGCCTTCCCAAGAGAAGCTACCGAACTGTTCAAAGCGGCTGAAGAAAACGCCAAATGGCGCTACAACACCTACAGACGCTATGCTGCTATGGATTTCTCAAAACAGGATTAATCCAATAATAGATATAATCTTTTTAAAAAAGGCTGCCGGTTTTGGCAGCCTTTTTTTTTACCCATACTTTTGCGGCCATTTTAAAAGTAGCCATTTTTAGCTACTCTTATTATTTAGAATTATTTTAAATAGATGTAGCTAATATACTGTCTTTTACAGAACACTAAAGAAAAAGCAGGTATAATCACCTGAAAAAAAACAGGTGTAAACTATTGTTTTTTTTAATTTAATCACTAATTTTATCGCCTTCAATCAGAAAAATCGTCAAATTACTGCCACAAAAATTAACGATTTTTTGTTGATAACCAAACCAATTAACCCACATTATTCATTAAACTTACATGTTATGACAAGAAAACTAACCCTCCCGTTAGCTGTATTAATGCTCTCGGGTTTAATGGTATTGTCTTTTTCGTTAAAGGCATTTTCATTTAACCCGACCGGATCTCAGGTACCTCCTGGTGAACGACCACCCATTGATATCCGTAATGTCCCCCCCGATGCATTTGAGCAGGGAAAGATACAGATAAAGTTTGCCAAAGGTTATTTTGATAATACCGGGCAGCAGCTGTTTGAAGCAGAAAGAAACAGTTTCGTTGAGCTTAAGATCCCCGACATTGACAGGTTAAACCAGCAGTTTGAGGTATCCCGCTACCAGTCGCTAATGTATGAATCATACCGTACAAAAGACCATAGTGATGAAATACTCCAAAGACACCGTGATTTTGGCATTGACAGATGGTATGAAGTTTCGGTTTCATCCAGAGCCAATATAACAGATGTTGTAGAAGCATTCCGTACCCTGCCACAGATTGAGATTGCCGAACCTGTTTATATCAGGGAGCAAATAAAACCTGTAAGTATTGACCAAATCAAAAACAATAGTACTAAAGGTGATCGCGTAACACCCAATGATGAATTTTACAGCTTACAATGGGGCTTCAAAAATACCGGACAGGATATTCGCGGAACCCTTGGAACTCCCGGAGCTGATATCCGTGCTGAAGCAGCATGGGATGTCATCATGGGAAATCCTGATGTGGTTGTGGCAATCATAGATGGAGGTATCCAATACAACCATCCTGATCTGCAGGCCAATATATGGCCCGGAATCGGTCCCGATGGCACCAACACCAGAGCCGATGATCATGGTACACATGTGGCAGGAACTGTAGCAGCCATGACCAACAATAGTATTGGCGTTGCAGGTTCTGCCGGTGGAGACGGAAGCCCGGGATCAGGAGTAAAGGTTATGAGCCTTGACCTGTTTGACGGCTCTCACGGTCTGAATACACTGGGACTAAATGTTTACGCTGCCGATAATGGTGCAGCTATTTCCCAAAACAGCTGGGGTTACAGAAATGCCGGTGTCTTCAACCAGTCTGACCTTGACGGTATTGATTATTTCAATGCTTTTGGAGGCGGAGAAGTACTGGATGGTGGCCTCACCATCTTTGCAGCCGGTAACAGCAACAATGACGGCCAATGGTATCCGGCTTATTATTCCGGTGCCATGGCAGTTGCATCTACCGACAACCAGGATAAAAAATCAAGTTTCTCCAATTTTGGTAACTGGATCGACATTTCAGCTCCGGGAACCGATATTGCCAGTACAGGCTCCGGAAGCAGCTACATGTGGATGTCAGGTACTTCCATGGCATGTCCGCACGTATCCGGTATTGCTGCACTGGTATTGTCTTATGTGCCCGGCACCATGAGCAACCAGGATTTATGGGATCTTCTTAAAGAGACTGCTGATGACATTGATGCCACCAACCCCAATTTTGCAGGAAAACTGGGTACAGGAAGATTAAATGCTCACAATGCCATAATAGCCGCTTCTGCATTTGCTGGTGGATTGCAGCCTCCGGCAAGCTTTGCTGCCGTTGCAATAAATGAGAGCGAAGTGGCACTTAGCTGGCAACTTAATGCTGACAATAACCCCGTAGTTGTTGAATGGTCTGCTGACGGATCTTTTGGTGAACCAGGATCAGGACAGGTTCTCTATAGCGGAACAAATACTTCCTTCACCCATACGGAACTTAATTTTGCCACCACCTATTACTATCGTGCTTACTCTGTAAGCGGCAATGAATACTCCCGTCATACAAGTGCCCAGGCGACTACCCCCTGCCCTTCTGCATGGGAAGTTCCTTTTGCAGAAAACTTCAATACCTCCAGTGGTATTCCTTTCTGCTGGGAAACTTCGGGAACACCCGCATGGACTGTTGGCACCTTTGCAAACGGACTTACCGGCACAACCGGCAACTATGCCTATGCAGAGATCACAGGCAACTCAGCCCGCACCACAAGCCTCATTACTCCCACATTTGATTTCAGCAATGTATCGGATGTCAGGGTAGAATTTAAGCACCGTTACAACAACGACCGCAGCTCAGCAACCTTTGCCTACAGCACCAATGGAGGAAGCAGCTGGAGTACTGTTCAGAGCTGGTCATCCAATACCGGTACCACCACTTTTAACCAGGTTGTTGCTGCTTTGGCAGGCCAGTCTGAAGTTAAATTCCGCTGGCAGTTGAGCTTTACAGGTGGTGGGCCACCCTCAGGGCGCAGAAGCTGGAGTGTGGATGATGTGAGCATTACTGGTACAGCTGCAGGAAATATTTACACCATTACCGCAACAGCAGGAAATGGAGGCTCTATAAACCCTTCAGGCAATGTTTCAGTAGCTGAAGGAAACAGCCAGACCTTCCAGATCACTGCCAACAGTGGATTCGAGATCGCCGATGTAGTGGTAGATGGCAGCAGTGTTGGTGCAGTTTCCAGCTATACCTTCAACAATGTTACTGCTGACCATACCATCGCAGCAACTTTTGAAGAGATCCCGGTAATTACCTATACCATTACAGCCAGTGCTGGCGCAGGTGGCACTATCAATCCTTCCGGTGATGTAACTGTAGTGGAAGGAAACAATCAGTCATTTACCATTTCGGCCAGCGCAGGATTTGAAATTGCAGATGTTCTGGTCAATGGTTCAAGTGTGGGAGCTGTTGCCAGCTATACCTTCAACAATGTTACTGCTGACCAAACAATTCATGCCACATTTGAAGAACTTGAAATAGTTCTCTATACGATCACAGCAACAGCAGGATCCGGTGGTACTATTGATCCGGCAGGCACCATAAATGTAGCCGAAGGAGATAGCCAATCATTTACCATTACTGCAGATAATGGATTTGAAGTAGCTGACGTACTGGTAAACGGGGGAAGTGTGGGCGCTGTTACCAGCTACACTTTCACCAATGTATCGGCTGATCAATCAATCCAGGCCTTATTCCAGGAACTGCCTGACGATCCCTGCGTGATTACAACCTTACCCTACACACAGGACTTTAATGCAGCGGCAGCCATACCCGATTGCTGGGAAGCGATTGTACAGGCCGGTGCTACAAACTGGCAGGTAGGAACCCACTCATCAGGATTGAGTGGAACCACCGGCAACTATGCATACTTCCACTATCAGGGTAATCAGACTCAGGTTGCAGATCTTGTTTCACAGGATTTTAATCTTTCGGGCTATGCAAATATCAATATAAGCTTCAAACACCGCTACATTGATAACAGGAGTGCAGCTGAGTTTTATTACAGCACCAATGGCGGAAGTAGCTGGACCCTTGCACAACGATGGACGTCATCTACTTCCAACCCGGCCACATTCAATCAAACCATTGCTGCACTGGCCGGCCAGCCCAATGTCAAACTCATGTGGAGACTTGACTATGGCGGAGGCGGACCACCCAGAAACAGCAGAAGCTGGAGCATTGATGATATTGTAATCACCGGTACAAGCCAGACACAGGCAGGTAACGATGCAGGCAACAGTTTAATTTCGGATTTGACTGATTCTT